>JAAXGZ010000006.1:0-36652 GCA_012271135.1 Caldilineales bacterium
CAATCATCTACAACTGTAATATTAGCCGGTCCGAGACCGGCACGGCGAGGCGGAACGAATTTCCCTGTACACTGTAATTGTTTCGGTCTGCAAGGCTACACCCGGCACAGGACACATCCTATGAAGGAGGTGCCATGGCGAAATTCATCAATCTGGAAGACGGTGCCGTTTTTCACATGGGACAGGGCTATTCGCGGCGTCTGATCAGCCCCGACAGCGGAGGCCGCAACATCACGCTGAACTATTCCGTGTTCCAGGGCGGACAGGAGTTCCCCCAGCACTTCCACGAAGTGTCGGCCGACATTTTCATCGTGCTGGACGGCAGCGTGTCCGTGCGCCAGGGCGAACGCTACACCCCCATCGTGAAAGGTGACTTCGCCTATATTCCCCCCGGCGAGGTCCACGGCACTGTCAACCACACCGCCGGCGAGGCCACGCTGATCAGCTTTCAGTCGCCGCCCGATCCCGAACTGTATTCGGGCGACCGGGATCCGGCCAAGACGGGTGTGATGCCGCAACCCGCAGCGGACGCGGCATCCACTGTGCGCATCGAGTCCATGTGGGATACGGAAGCCGCCGCCGTGCAGGGGGCTCAGGCCCGCGTGCCGGCCAGTCCCGCGCGCGGCATGGCCGAAATGACTTTGACTTGCCTGGAACTTGCTCCAGGCGGTCGCATGGAGCGCGAGGAACAGGGGGGCGGCGAGACGGTGATCTTCATCTGGGAAGGCACAGCACTGATTACCAGCGGCGGTGAGACGGGCCGTCTGGCTCACGGCGGCGCCGTGTTGCTGGAGACGGACGAAGCCTATGCCGTCGAGAACGTCGGCACCGATGAGCTCAAGCTGATTCGATGCCGGGCCAGTGCCTAGCGGTCTCGCCAGTCGATTTGCGGCGAGGTCGGGCCGCACCACTCACAGGTTGTGGCACTCATTGGGTAACAGGGTCCATCGTTCCCCAAAAGATTGGCACCGGTCGGAATCCAGCAGAAAAGATCAGTCCGTCTTGGAGTGTCCCCCGGAGAACTGCGAATCTGTCGGGCAGGTCATCGTGTGCAGTGCTTGCGAATCAAATCCTGCAGGATGATGGTTTCGGAGACGTTGTCGCACTCGTTGCAGTGTTCCCAGTCACTCCACACATACTCCACCGCATGCCAGCCCGGATAGCCGACTTCCTCCATGCGCGTCAGGACCCGTTCGTAGTCGATCGTGTTCTCCGCCATGGACGCCTGCAGGCGATCCTGGCGCGCGCCGCGGAAGTGGAAGTGGCTGGCATGCTCCACCAGGGGCTCGATCTCCTCGTCAGGCACGCCCTGCCGGGTGAAGTGGGTGTAGTCCAGGGTCAGGGTCAGGCCGTCCACGCCCCGGGCCAGGGCCCGGGCCTTGCGCGGTGTGTCGACGATCGAACCCACGTGCGGTTCGACGCTGAACTCCAGCCGTAGCCGCTGTGCCCGTTCCACCCGCCAGGCCAATTCCTCCTTGGCCCGGTCCAGGGAGTCCCGGTGCGATTCCTCCGGGAATCGCACACCTGGCAGCGTGGTGACGTGCCGACTGCCACAGGCGGCGGCATAGTCCAGGGCCTTCAGAAACTGCTCGCGGGCATGCCGCCGGCGGGTGTCGTCCGGCTGGTTGATAGCGAACGGCACGAAGTCCGGATCCAGCTGCAGAAAGATGTCCGCGACCTCCAGGCCCAGATTCGACAGTCGGTGCTCCAGGCGCTGGCCCGAGCGCACCGGATCCGCAAACTCTCCGGACGGCTGAATGTGGGACCGACCTTCGAAAAGCCCAATGTCCACGCCCCGAAAGCCCATCAACTGGATTAGTTGCAGGGAGACATGATGTTCCAACAGCGGGAACGTGAAGTCGGCGCAGGCAAGTCGGGCGCGCATTTCAGGCCTCCGGACTGTCCATGAATCGGGTGGTGTCGGTCTCCCACTCCGCCGGTGCGATGTAGCCGCCGTCCACGACCAGGGAGGTACCGGTGATTCCGGCCGAGTCCTCGCAACTCAGGTACAACACGGCTCGGGCGATCTGTTCCGGCGTGATCACCACGCCGGTCGGCACTCGCTTGAGCCGCATGGCCAGCGTTTCTTCCGGATCCGGACTGGTGCTGAGATGGTAGTGGAGCATGGGGGTGTCGGTGATGCCCGGACAGACGCAGTTGCAGCGCAGGCCGTCCCGGGCGTAGTCCACGGCGATGTTATTGCTCAGACCCAGGACCGCGTACTTCGACGCGATGTAGGCCGGGGTGTCCCCCTGGGCGATGAAACTGCCCACGGAGGCGATGTTGACCATGTAGCTGCGTTCGAATTGCCGCAGGTACTGCATGCCGTGCCGCACGGACAGGTAAACCGACTTGAGGTTGACACCCATCAACTGGTCCCAATCCGACTCGGGATACTCGTCCAGCTTGGCCACATGGACGATGCCAGCGCAGTTCACGATGATCGAAGGCGGCCCCAGGGACGCCGCGGCCCTGTCCAGGCTGGCCTTAACCGCGTTGCTGTCGGTGATGTCGCAGTCGTGGAACTCGGCCGTGCCGCCCGCCTCGGTAATTTGGGCCGCAACCTGCGCGCCCGGTTCGGCCTGAATGTCCACCGCGGCCACCGCGGCCCCTTCCTCAACGAACAGGCGCGCCACGGCGGCTCCCATGCCGGACGCCGCCCCCGTCACCCAGGCCGTCTGTCCAGCCAGTCTGCCGTTGTTTGTCATAAAGCCGCTGCTTCCTCAGCCGAAGCCATGAAGGAACTCAGTGCAAGGGGGCCATCATCGCGATGGCTTCCTTGACCTCCGCCTGCAGGGCGCTGTCGGCGGGCGGGTTGAAGAACCCGCCTTCGCCGCCGGTCACGTCACCGCCAATCTGGTTCAGGGCCTCGATCACAGCGGTGTAGTTGAAGGCGCGTCCGTTGCGAAACCGGATGTCCTCCAGCGCCTGGATGTACGCCTCCCACTCCAGGGCGCGATCCCAGTCGCCCGCCCGCTGGGCGTTGTTGATTTCGTCCGCCGTGCGGGTCACCACCACGGCCGTACCGGAGGTATGGCCGTGGGTGCCCTTTTGGGCGGCAGCCGTGCTGCGGTCGCCGATGCCCCAGATCACAATCGTGTCGTCCGGGGCGCGCTCCGCCATGTAGGCGGCATCCGCCACGTCCGTGCCAACCTTGACGCCCACAAAGTGCGGGGAGTCCGCCATCAGTTGCAATACGGCATCCCGATCCCGGGAGGCCCTCAGGTAGTAGAGGAACCGGGCACCCTCACCGCTGAACTCCTCCGCGAGTTCGCCCAGGCCCTGGCAGAGGCCGTCCGGGCTGAAGACCCCGGTGAGGGGCATGATCAGGATCACGTCCGGCCGGCGCGCCAGACCCAGGTGGGCGCGGATCTGGCAGCGCGCGTCCGCCAGCGGGTTCGGCACCACGGCGCTCATGAGAATGCCATCGTGACCCATGACCTCCCCGGTGGCCGCGAAGAGTCCGTTCTGGTCCTCGAGGCTCAGGTGGTGCAGCAGGCTGGTGCCGGCCACGGAGACGACTCGTTTGCGGCCGTCGTCCAGATGGTTGTTCTCCATCAGGTAGCGGATGTTCAGCCGGTGGCCGTCAAAGTCCACGGCCCCGCCCCTGAGGGGCACAATGGGAATGGCGATGACGTTGTTCAGGCCGTCCAGAAGGGTTGCCAAGTCCATAGCGGGTGCGTTTTCTCCCGAATTAGTGATGCCAGGTTTGCTGCAGGACACGGATCCAGTTGCCATGGGCCAGCTTGCGCAGGTCCGACGCGTCGAAGCCGGTTTCCTCCAGCGATGCCATGAGGGCCGGCAGCTTGCTGCAGTCCGACAGATCGCCGGGCATGGTGGCGCCGTCGAAGTCCGAGCCCAGAGCCACATGGTCGATGCCGATGCGATCCGCCACGTAGGCCGCGTGCCTGACAATTTCGGTATAGGAGGTGGAAGTGTCGGAGGCGCCGTCCGCCCGCAGGAAGCCCGTGTTGAAGTTGATGCCCACCAAACCGTTGGTCTCGGCGATGGCGTCGAGCTGCAGATCGGTCAGGTTGCGAGCGGAATTGGACAGGATGTGTACACAGGAGTGGGTGGCCACCAGCGGATCCTGCGACAGTTCGGCCACATCCCAGAACCCCTTTTCGTTCAGGTGGGACAGGTCGATCATGATTCCCAGGTTGTTGCAGACCTTGACCAGCGTCTTGCCGGGCCCCGTGAGGCCGGGCCCCTGATCCGGGGAGCCGGGGAAGTCGAAGGACACCCCATACCCAAAGGCGTTGGTGCGGCTCCAGACGAGACCGATTGAACGCAGACCGAGGTCGTACAACAGGGGCAGAAGCGTCAGTTCCGGATCCAGTGGAGACGCATCCTCGATGTGGGCAATCGCCAGGCAGCGATCGTTGGCCAAGGCCTCCAGCAACTCCGGTACGGTCCTAACCAGGGAGAACTCGGGGGACAGGGTCCGGTCCAGGTCCAGTAGGATGGCGAACATACGGAGGACGAAGTCCAAGGCATAGTCCTGGGGTACCTCCTGCCCCCTCGACGGACGGGCAACGTCGCCCCGGGAGTCCGGATCGGAAGGTGTACAGCACTGATCGCTGGCGGCTGCGCGGGGCGAGTTCTCCCGGAACTCCGGGTCCGGGGTGTACATGGCGAAAAAACCGCCGGCCATACCGCCCTTGCGCATGCGGGGCAGGTCCAGGTGTCCCTCCGTGCCCTCTTCGTGGAACTGTGTTTGCAGCTGGCCGCGTCCGCGTATCAGCCGCAACAGGGTGTCGTTGTGACCATCCACGATGGCGGGATAACTTGTGTCGGCCGTCACGGCACAGTCCTGTGGTTGATGCGGAAGGTCAGAGGCTCGTCAAGCAGATCAGTATAAAGCCCTGCCCCGACCGGGTGCACAGGCCGGGAAGCCGTCCGATCCGGCGTGTGCGCAGGGGACGGCATCGGCTTCCGCGCGAATGAAGTTGTGTCAGGATTCAGGCAGTCCCCACTGTGGCTTGGTCGAGACCCCATCCCTGAGACCGGCTGCATCGTTCCCTGCAAGGCATTCGACAACCGAACCCACATGGCCGACACGTTGAGCCCCGAGGAACGCTCGCGCCTCATGGCGCGCATACGCAGCCGGGACACCAAGCCCGAGATGTACGTAAGGAAGGCGGTCTGGCGCGCGGGTTTCCGGTACCGGCTGCACTCGCGCACACTGCCGGGAAAGCCCGATCTGGCCTTGGCTCAATACAAGGTGGCCGTCTTCGTCCACGGCTGCTTCTGGCACCAGCACGGCTGTACCAAGACCAGCCGGCCCTCGTCGAATCGCGAGTTCTGGGACCGCAAGCTGGACGGCAACGTGGTCAGGGACGCGCGGAACCGAGCCGCGCTGCAGGCATTGGGCTGGACGGTCCTGATCGTCTGGGAGTGTGGTCTTGAGGAGGGTACCGCCGATGTGCTGGGCGTCCTGAAGCGGTTGCGGGCCATGCGTTCGATGAAGAACGACCGGTCGGACGGTTGCCCAGGGACGATCACGGTCATTCCTTGCGCCATTTCCACCCACGCTCCTTTGGGTCCGGTGGCCGGGCACAGACCAGATCTGCCGGCAAGGTTTGACTGCGTGAAACCAATGCCTTGACTGTGCTTGCATCAGCAGTCTGATTGTCCGAAGGGACCCAAGCAGGGGGTAGGATCTCAAATGTGCCGGCCAGCCTCTATTGCTATTTCAGTTCCAGGAAGATGCTCACAGCATGGAAATAGCGAATCCGGCCCCTGTCGCCTTTTTCAGGGACCCAAATAAGTGGCAAACCACTCCAACGACTGTTGCCAGGCATCCTGGGCCGCTTCGGCATGGTAGGAAGAGCGGGTATCGTTGAAAAATGAGTGCCCGGCCCCTTCATACACCAGACGCCGGTTGGGTACACCGGCCGCCGTCAAAGCCTGTTCCAGTTGTTCGGTGCGCGGCAGTGGATAGGCCTGATCCGCTGCGCCCCAGATTGCCAGCAGGGCCCCATGGACCTGGGCGGCCTCCTCGTCCGACAGAGGTGTCCCGTAGAAGGAAACGGCCGCGGCATTCAGCGGATTGTAGGCCGCGAAGGCCTGGGCGATTCTCCCGCCGAGGCAGAAACCCATGATTCCCACCCGGTCCCCCGTGGTGGATTCCAGATCCAAAAGGTACCGGGCAGCCACATCAAGCTCCGCCAGGGCCGTGGCCTGATCCAGCGCCATGGCCAGCTTGCGGGCCTCCGTAGGTTCCGTAGCCACCTCCCCGTGATACAAGTCCGGTGCCAGTGCGACATAACCGGCCTGGGCTACGCGGTTGGCGACATCCTTGATATGCGGATTGAGGCCCCACCACTCCTGAATCACCAGCACGGCCGGTGCCGGACCGGATGCGGGCAGCGCCAGATGTCCCTGCAGGGTCTGTTGATCGTGCTCACCGTATTCCACCATGGACGTGGTCAAACCTGTGGCGGAGGCTTCCTCATCACCTTCAGACCCGACACCTTCGGGAGCAGCCGGAGGTTCGGGTATGGTTACGGTACAGGCCGCCAGTAGGGCCAATGCAGCGCCGGCACCCACGAGTGAACTGGCTCTTTGCACGAAACTACGTCGGGTAATGCGGCCGTATTCAAACTGATCAACGGCCGCCAACAACTCTTGGCGCTTCCTTACCCCCAGCGCTGGAGGTACAACAGCGGAGGTGAGATCCTGGGATCCCGGGAGAAAAGAATTGCACATAACTATCTTCTTTTGGGTTGGTGCCCCCGTGACTGAAATGATCACCGGGACATAATTGCGGGAAATGCTTCCCAAGTATAGTTCCGTACGGCAGGCCGGCAAGTGGAAAACGGCCTCCAGTCGTACATTCATCAACCCTGTCCCAAGGACATTGACCAAGTCGCGACAGATGGCTTTGACAACCGTGGGACGGCCTCGGCGACACTGCGTGCAGGGCGTGGTGATCTCAATTCGGAGTTACGGGCAGGCGCGGTTCGTCTGAGCCTCCTCCAACCGGGTCGCGCGGTCTTGGACAGGCACGCGTACAATTCGGGCACAGGCCCCCTGTTTCCGCCAACCCGTCCTGTTCGGTCCCTTCCGTGCCGGCGCGGGTGCACCAACTGCCGCCAGCATGGAGTTCCGTCATGACATTTGGATTCGGACAGTACACCTACGAAGTTGCCGAAGGCTGGTTCAAGCCGCCCAACGGCTGGACTTTCGGCTGGATTGCCGCTGTCGCCTGCGATTCGCAGGATCGGGTGCATGTGTACTCGCGCTCGGAACACCCCATGGTGGTGTTCGACCGCGAAGGCAATTTCCTTGCCAGCTGGGGCGAGGACGTGCTCCTGGATGCCCACGGCATTTGGATCGACGGCGAGGACCTGGTGTGGTGCACGGAACGAAACACCCACTGTATCCGCAAGTTCTCCCCCGCGGGCGAGCTCCTGATGACGATCGGCACGCCCGGCCAGGCCGGAGCCGAGGATGGTGCGCCGTTCAATCTGCCGACGGACCTGGATCTGGCCCCCAACGGCGATATCTACATCTCGGACGGCTACGGCAACGCCCGCGTTCACCACTACTCCCCCGCGGGGGAACTGCTCAACAGCTGGGGTGACTGGGGCAAGGGTCCGGGCCAGTTTGCCCTCTCCCACTGCGTGCGCATTGACCGATACAGCCGGGTCTGGATCTGCGACCGGGAGAACAGCCGCATCCAGATTTTCGACCTGCAGGGCAAATTCCTGACGGAGTGGACGGACCTGGCCAAGCCGGACACCATCTTCTTCCATCCGGAGGAGGACGTGGTTTACATCGCGGAGCTGGACCAGCAGATCAGCATCTACAACTTCGACAAGGAACTGCTCTCGCAGTGGGGCGGGCGGCAGCGCAGCGACCGGCCGGGCGAATTCGTCGCCTGTCCGCACGGCATCTGGGTCGACTCCCACGGCGACATGTACGTGGGCGAGGTGCAGGCGGATTCAAGGTTGCAGAAGTTCATACGACAGAACTGAATCACTCCCCCACTCCCTTTCCGAATACGCAACGCCCCATGGCAACCGACCCCATCGAACTCATCGTCAACGGCGAGCACCACCTGGTCTCATCGCGCTCCGACACCCCTTTGTTGGAGGTGCTGCGCAGCGAACTCGGATTGCTGGGGGCCAAGCACGCCTGTGGCGCCGAACAGTGCGGTGCCTGCAAGGTGTTTGTGGACGGCGAAGATCAGCCTTCCTGCTGCCGGCCGGTGGGGGAAATTGCCGGCAGTTCGATACAGACGGTGGAGGGGCTGGCCGCGAAAGGCCAGCTTGATCCGTTGCAGGAGGCCTTCATTGCGGAAACCGCCACCCAATGCGGCTACTGCGTACCCGGCTTCCTAATGACGGCCAAGGGCCTTCTGCACCGCAACCCCAACCCCACGGAAGGGGAAATCCGGGAAGCCATCAATCGCAACCTGTGCCGGTGCGGGATCCACAACCGGGTGGTTAGGGCCATTCAACGGGTTGCAACCGGAGTCGAGCCGGAACCCATCTACAGGGTTGTCCCTCCGGACGACGGTCTGGAGCCACCCACCCAGGAACCCGGCGCGCCGTTGCCCGGTTCGCTTGCGCACCACCCCAACCTCGACGACTGGATCCGCCTGCGCCCGGACCGCGGCGTGGACGTGTACACCGGCAAGGTGGAGCTGGGACAGGGAATCACCACATCCCTGTCCCAAGTGGTGGCGGAGGAACTGGACGTGGACATCGCCCGCATCCGTATCCACACGGCGGACACGGAGACCTCCCTCGACGAAGGGTCCACCGCCGGCAGCATGTCCATGGAGATGTCCGGGGGTGCGCTGCGACAGGCTGCAGCCGAGTTCAGGTACCAGTTGCTGGCCATTGCGGCCGAAGAGTTCGAATGCGACCAGGAGGACTTTGAGGTCTCCGACGGCATGGTGCAGCACCCGGCGAGCGGTGCCGGGAAGGACTACTGGGATCTGCTGCCCGAAGGACGGCTCGGCATGGCGGCAACAGGAGTGGCCGTGCCCAAGCCGCCTGTCGCCTACAGCGTGGTCGGCCAGCCGGTGACCCGCGTGGATATGGAGAACAAGGTTCGGGGCGAGCCCACGTTCCTACAGGACATGGTGTTGCCGAACATGCTGCACGCAAGGGTGGTGCGAGGGCCTGTCGCGCAAGCAAGCCTGGAGCGAATCGACACCACCGGCCTCAACCTGCCAGACGGTGTGCGGGTGGTCAGAGACGGCTCCTTCCTGGCGGTCCTCGGCGAGAATGAGATTGACATCCTGCACGCCCGGGCACAGGTGGCGGCCCGCTGCTCCTGGCACACGCCGGTTCGCCTGCCGGACCAACAGGACCTGTACCGATGGATGAACGCGCAGGAAAGCCAGGACTTTCTGCTCCGTGACGGACAGCCTTCTTTGGATCCCATCCCCGAACCTCCAGAGGGAAACGGGGTTATCCACCGCACATTCCATCGTCCCTACCAGATGCATGCGGCCCCGGGACCGTCCTGTGCCATTGCCCAACTGGACGAAGCAGGGAAGCTGATCGTCTGGTCCCACAGCCAAGGGGTGTTCAGCCTGCGGGAGGCCTTGTCACAGGCGATCGACAAGCCAGAGGCGGAGATCCGGGTGACCCATGTGCCGGGACCCGGCTGCTACGGACACAACGGTGCGGACGACGTGGCCTTGGATGCCTGCCTGCTGGCCTTGGAAGTACCCGGCCGGCCGGTGAGGGTGCAGTGGATGCGCGAGGACGAATTTGTGCAGGAACCGCTCGGCACCCCCATGGTGGTGGACATCCGGGCCACTCTCGATGCCGAGAAGCGACTGGATGCATGGCATCAGTCCAGCCTCGGGCACACGCATTCGGGACGTCCGGCAAAGGCGGCCCCCGGCGAAGCCACGCTGCTGGCGGCCTGGGAGTCCGCGCAGCCCCTGGGCAGGCCGCTGCCACAGCCCATGATGGGTCGGAACGTGGGCCTGCACCGCAATGCGGAGCCGGGTTATCGGATTGCAAAGCCGGCCATCGTCAAGCGGTTCCTGGCGGAAAGCGGTCTGCGGACATCATCCATGCGCTCCCTAGGGGCGCTAGTCAACGTGTGGGCCATCGAATCCGTGATGGATGAGCTGGCCCGGGAAGCCGAAGTTGATCCGTTGGAGTTCCGCCTGCGGCACCTGGAGGATCCGCGGGGTCGGAAGGTGCTGGAGGTGCTGGGCGAAGCCATGAACTGGAATGCCTCCGGCCGCGGTGATTCCGCCGGCGGCAAGGGCCGGGGCATTGGCTACTGCCGATACAAGGGGGACAAGACCCTGGTGGCCGTCGGGGTGGGCCTGACCGTGCACAGTGCCTCCGGGGCCATCACCCTTGACGAGGCCCACATCGTGGCCGACACCGGCCAGGTGATCAATCCGGACGGACTGAGCGCCCAACTGGAAGGCGCGTTCGTCCAAGCTGCCAGCCAGACGCTCCTGGAAGAGGTGAAGTTCGCCCGCCAGGGGATTGCCTCAACGGATTGGGAAACCTATCCCATCCTCCGGACGGTTCAGGTACCGACAATCCACACACATCTCATACAAAGGGATGGATTCCCGGTGCTCGGTGCAGGGGAAGCAACCATTGGTCCGGTTCCCGCAGCCATCGCGAATGCAGTGAGGGACTGTACCGGCAACGGCCGCTCAAAGTTGCCTCTGTCACCCGTCGATACAAGAGTTTGTGCCGACCGGGTTTCATGCCAACGCAAGGTTCAAGCCGTCCAAGGAGGTTGGGCATATGTTCCCAGTCCAAGACAGACAGAATCCACGATCCCACCATTACCAACGGCTGGTTGCTTCTGATTCGTCGATATATACAAAAATAAAGTGGATTTTTCGTCTTTCTGCCCAAAGAAAAAGGGTTGTTTTGGAGACTACACTGTGTTGAGATGGAGTGAGCTGGTCATAATGAACAAACAGATGAGTGTGTTGTGTTTTGTCCTGGCGATGCGGGTTGGCATTGACCCTCTGGCTCCATCCCCTGTCCTGGCGGCCTGCGCCCGACGCGGGTGAAGGGTACCCATGTCCGAGTACGATATCACGCTGCAGGGCGTGTCCAAGGAGTATGGCTCCCTGCTCGCCGTGGACGATGTCTGTCTGGCCCTGCCGCGTGGCTCCTACTGTTGCCTGTTGGGGCCAAGCGGGTGTGGCAAGACATCCATCCTGCGCATGATTGCCGGGCATGAAGAGATCACCCGGGGACGCATTTGGCTGCGCGCAGAAGACATCTCACACCTGCCGCCAGCCAAGCGCAATACGTCCATGATGTTCCAGGACTACGCCCTCTTTCCCCATATGACGGCGGCCGAGAACATTGCCTTCGGCCTGAAGATGCGGGGCGTGCGCAAACGGGCGCGCCTCCAGCAGGCGGAGGAGATGCTGGCGAAAATCGGCTTGACGGAGTACCGCCGCCATTTGCCGGCGCAACTGTCCGGAGGCCAGCGCCAACGGGTGGCCCTGGCCCGAGCGCTGATTACGGAGCCGGCGGTTCTGTTGCTGGACGAACCCCTTTCGGCCCTGGATCGCTTTGTCCGGATCCAGCTGCGCGGGGAACTCCAGCGCATGCAGAAGGAACTGGGCATGACCTTCATTCATGTGACCCACTCGCAGGAAGAGGCGCTGGCACTGGCCGACCTGGTGGTTGTCATGGATCAGGGCCGCATCCAGCAGGTTGGCTCACCGCAGGAGGTGTACGGACACGCCCGCACATCCTTCGTGGCCTCCTTCATCGGGGATCACAACGTGTTGACCGGCCGGGTGGAAGGCGGCGCGGGCGATGCCCGGGACCCACTGCGCCTGACAGGCCGGAGTGGGCAGACATTCCGGCTGCTGGGCCGGATCCCGGAGGGACAGCAGGTGGAATTTGCCGTGCGGGCGGATCATGCCGCCGTTCAGCCGGACGATGCGGATATTGGGACCGACACCGACCTGAACGTCCTGCGGGGCACGGCCGCCGTCGTAGAATATGCCGGGTTTCAGGTGCGCATCCGCGTGGATACGGACGCCCAGGAACACTTTACGGTGTACGTCCCGGAGCAGCGCTTTGCCGCCCGGCCGGTGACTCTTGATCAGAGGGTCAAGGTGACCTGGAAGATACGGGACACCGATCTGCTTGACACTGAACCAGTCCATTGAAGGACTGGAAGTGAAATGTTAAGTTTCATCCAACATTGGAGGTTAGGAAACATGGAACGAAGTTCATCCGCGCCAGGCATTTCGCGGCGCACTTTCCTGGCCATGGCCTCTTTGGCCGTGGGTAGCGGAGCATTGGCCGCCTGTGTCCCGGCACCGGCATCCGACGCCGTTTCGGAAGCGCAGGCCCCCGAAGTGTTGACGGGTAAAATCGCGGACATCGTGCTGCGCCAGATTGGCACCGGTGTGTCGGGAGTGAATGAGATCGCCGAACAGGCCAAGGCGGATCTCGGATTCACCATCCAGATGACGGCACTGGGCACCGACGAAAACAACCAGCGTGCAATCACGCAGCCGGGTTCGTACGACATCTTTGACGGCGAGTACTTCAGCCTGCCGCTGGTGGTGCCCTCCGGCGCCCTCCAGGGCCTGGACGTTTCCCGCATCGAGGCTTTCGAGAAGATTGCGCCGACTTTCACCACGGGGAAACTGACAGAGGATTCGGTGATCGCGCAGGGAACCGCACCCCACAAGGTCATGTTCCTGCCGGAAAGAAACAGCACCTCGTTCGCGGAGGGCATGACCAACTGGGCTACACTCATTCCCACCATCTACAACGCCGACACCCTGGGATATCGTCCCGACATGGTTGAGAAGGTACCGACCTCGTGGGCGGATCTCTTTGATCCGGTGTACCGGGGCCGGACCGCGATCCTGGACATACCGTCCATTGGCATCATGGATGCCGCCATGGTGGTCGAATCCGCCGGTCTCATGGAATTCGGGGACAAGGGCAACATGACCCGGGAGGAACTGGACGGGATCACGGACATTCTCAAGGAACAGAAGGCCCTGGGGCAGTTCCGGGCTTTCTGGAAAACCTTCGACGAGTCCGTGAATCTGATGGTGTCCGGCGAGGTTGTGCTGCAGTCCATGTGGTCTCCGGCCGTGACGGCCGTCAAGGCCCAGGGGATCCCCTGTGTGTACCAGCCGCTTGCGGAAGGCTATCGGGCCTGGGGCGGCGGCATCGGCATTTCGTCAGGCGTTGAGGGCATGGAGCTGGACGCGGCGTACGACTACATCAACTGGTGGAATTCGGGTTTTGCCGGCGGCTTTGTCGGCCGCCAGGGCTATTACAGTGCGATACCGGAAAACGCGCGCCTGTTCATGTCCGAGGCGGAGTGGGACTTCTGGTACGAGGGCAAACCCGCCTCGGAGCCGATGGTCGATCCGTTTGGCACGGAACTTGAACCGGAAGGCGCCGTGCGCGACGGCGGCAGCTTCTGGGAACGCATGGGCCGGGTAGTGGTCTGGAATTCCGTGATGGATGAGCAGGACTATCTGGTTCAGAAGTGGAATGAGTTCATCGCGGCCTAGTCCGTTGCAGGATACGGAATTTCCTTCCCGTCCTGTTGACTTGGCAGGCGCGCCCGCGGACGCCAAGGTCCGCGGGCGCGCCGCTCCGAGGCGATGGCGGCAACTGGTGCCCTTTGGGCTCGCCGCGCCCTATACCCTGGTCCTGATTGTTTTTCTGCTGCTGCCCGTGGCCCTGATCGTCACGATCAGCTTCTGGCACTACAGCAACTTCGTCATGACTCCCGCCTTCGTGCTGGACAACTACCGCCTCGTCTTTTCCCCGGTCTACCTGAAAACCTATCTCAACACTTTCCGGTTTGCCGTCCTGGTCTGGTTCTTCGCCTTGGCCATCGGATTTCCGGTAGCCTATTTCCTGTCCTTTGAGATCCGCACCACGCGGATTCGCATGACGCTGTTTCTCCTCTGCACGGTTCCCTTTCTGACCTCCAACATCATTCGCAGCATCTCCTGGATTCCCTTTCTGGGGCGCAACGGCCTGCTGAACGGGGGTTTGCTATTCCTGGGATTGATTGAGGAGCCTTTGGATATTTTCTTGTTTTCGAGCGTGTCCGTAGTGATTTCCATGGTTCATTTGTACACGCTTTTCATGGTGGTTCCGATCTTCAACAATATGATGCGCATTGATCATTCCCTGCTGGAGGCGGCCCGGGACAATGGGGCATCCGATTGGGGGGTCATCCGCCACGTGATCCTGCCCTTGACCAGTCCGGGCATCATGATCGGCACCATTTTCGTGCTGGCGCTGGTGCTGGGCGATTTCGCCACCGTGCGCCTGATGAGCGGAGGCCAGGCCGCATCGGCGGGCTTGGCGATCCGCAACATGATCAGCAGCACCCAATACCCGCCCGCGGCCGCCAATGCCGTTGTGCTGCTGGCGGTGACGCTCCTGGTCGTGGGGGGCCTGCTGCGCTTTGTGGATGTGCAAAAGGAACTGTAGATGAAAAGACGCAGCAGACTGTTCTGGCCCCTGGCCTGTTTCTACGGCCTGTTCACCCTGTTCCTGTACGGACCGATTTCCACGATTGTCACTCTCTCGTTCCAGGGACCTCAGGGGGGGTTGACCTTCCCCATGCGGGGCTTCAGCCTGCACTGGTTCCTGGCCCTGTTCCAGCAGCAGCGCGTGGGCGACTTCAAGGGGGCTTTCCTGCGTTCCTTCACCCTGGGCCTAATCGTGATGCTCGTCTGTGTGGTCCTGGGCACCATGACGGGCCAGGCATTCCGTCACCGGTTTCGCGGCGCCAAGGTGCTCTTTATGGTCTCGATCGCGAGTCTGGTCGTGCCCAGCATCCTGATCTCGCTGGGCATCGGCGTAATGTTCACCCAGTTCGGACTGGTGCCCCAGTGGTACACGTCGGGCCTGGCCGCCCATCTGACCTGGACACTGCCGTTCGCCCTGCTCATCATGCTGGCCATCTTCAACCGGTTCAACAAGTCGTATGAAGAGGCGGCCCGGGATCTGGGGGCAGGTGAATTCTCGGTTTTCCGTGAAGTGGTGCTGCCCATCATCCTGCCCAGTTTGGTGGGGGTCGCCCTTTTCGGCTTTACGCTGTCCTATGACGAATTCGCCAGATCGTCGTTGGTGATGGGGGAGTTCAATTCCCTGCCCCTGGAAATCTTCGCCATGACCACCAATGTGACGTCCCCTGCGCTGTACGCCCTCGGCACGGTCACCACCGTATTTTCGCTGGCCGTGATTGCACTCTTTCTGCTGGTTACCTGGTGGCTGCAGCGCCGTACCCAACAGACCAGGGGGGCCGGGGCGCGGGACCCAACCGGCACCCGCGCCCTGCCCAACAGCGCTGTTGGGCATGATGGGTTTGAGTAGCGTCCGGACAGCCCGCCCCCCATGTCGCGTTTACGGGACGTTGAGACCCTTCCCGAGAACACCTCTGGCCGGACAGGCACCCCCTTCCCGTGGGCACTGGCGCGGTTCGCCGGGGATTGCACCCTGGTCTCTTCCGCCCGTGCCAGCCAAGGAACCAATTTGCTTTGGTTCGTCCTGCCTGTTCCGTCACCTACGACCCCAACTTGCTGGAGACATCACCGCGCATGAAGCCTGATCTTTACCTGCGGAATGGCACGGTGATTACGGAAACGGGTGCCTTTCACGGCGGTGTGGTGGCGGCCGACGGCGTCATCACCCAGGTCGTGACGGACACGCCGACCATCGACGCGGCGGAAACCATCGACCTCCAGGGGAAATGGCTGTTGCCGGGCCTGGTGGACGGACACGTGCATTTCAATGAACCCGGTCTCGAAAAATGGGAGCGGTATTGCACCGGAACCCGCGCGGCGGCAGCGGGCGGCGTGACGACCATTGTCGACATGCCCCTGAACTCAACCCCGCCCACAATCAACCTGGTGGAACTGGAACGCAAGCGTACCGCCGTGCAGAGTGAAGCTGTGGTCGACTACGCACACTGGGGCGGCCTGGTCAACAACAATCTGGCTGATCTGGCCCCGCTGCACGACGCGGGTGTGATTGGCTTCAAGGCGTTCATGACCTACGCGCCGGACTTTCCGCGTGTGGACGACGATTTGATTCATGCGGGCATGGAGCAAATTCAGGCACTCGGCAACCTGGTCGCCATCCACGCGGAGAACGAATATGTGACGGCTCATCGGGCCCGCCAGCTGCAGGCGGCCGGCCGGCGCGACCTGGCCGCCTGGCCGGAATCCCGCCCCCCGTTCCAGGAACTGGAGGCTATCCGGCGCGTTCTGTACTGGGCCGGCGTGACGGGAGCCCGGCTCCACATCGTGCATGTATCCATCGCCGAAGGCGTGCGGACGGCCGCCCAGGCCAAACTGGAGGGCGTCAGCGTCACAGTGGAAACCTGTCCCCAGTACCTGCTGCTGGATCTGGAGGCCTATGAACGCATCGGGCCACGGGCCAAGTGTGCACCGCCGCTCCGC
Organism: Caldilineales bacterium; assembly: GCA_012271135.1. Taxonomy (GTDB): domain Bacteria; phylum Chloroflexota; class Anaerolineae; order Caldilineales; family Caldilineaceae; genus Bin34. The sequence goes on from JAAXGZ010000006.1 coordinate 16,430, forward strand.
AGCCGCGCCCATGTGGAGGCGCTGTGGGACTGCGTGCTGGCGGGTCTCGTGGACACGATTGGATCCGATCACTCACCGTGTACGATTCAGGACAAGGAGATTGGCTATACGGACATCTGGCAGGCGTGGGGCGGCATTTCCGGGGTCCAGACCTTGTTGCCGGGACTGCTGACGGAAGGTGTGCATCGACGGGGGCTGGCACTGCCGCTGCTGACGCGCATGGTCGCGGCGAATCCCGCCCGCATCTTTGGCCTCTACCCCCAAAAGGGCACGATTTTGCCCGGGAGCGACGCCGACTTGGTCGTCGTGGATCCGGACCGCCGCTGGACCCTGACAGCCGATGATTTGTACTACCGCAATCGGCACAGTGCCTTTACCGGCTACCCGTTCCAGGGTTATGTGGAACGCACCTTCGTGCGGGGTGTGAGCGTCTGCGAACAGGGTGTTGTCACCGGAGAACCCGGATTTGGCCAGCTGCTGGTGCGTCGGCATCCGGTATAGCAGGAGTCGGGACAGCAGGCGAGGAAGCACAGCATGAATCCCTTTGGTTTTACCCGCAGCCACACGGAGCGCAACTACGCTCTCGTGGCACCTGAAAGCCATGTGCCGGCCGCCCTGCCCCACTGGACGGACACCAGTGGCATCATCGTGGTTTCACCCGGTATGGGCGCACGCTTTGCACAGTACTTCGCGCTGATGGCGGCCGGGGGCACAGCCGGTCCGCCCCTGCCGGGCGTCCAGAGGTTCGTCTTTGTCGAGCAGGGCCGGTTGCAGCTGCAACTGGCGGAGCAGTCGTTCATCCTGGGCCCGGGAGGTTTCGCCTATGTACCGGCGGACACGACCCACGCCATGACAGCAGGGAGTGAGTGTCGGCTGACCATTTTTGAAAAGCACTACAGGGCCGCGACATCGGAGGGGCCCCTGCCTGTGATCGGTTGCGAACAGGACGTGAAGGCCGAGCCCTTCATGGGGGACCCGGACGCCATGCTCAAGACCCTGCTGCCCACCACCCCGGAATTCGACATGGCCGTCAATCTGTTCACCTTCGCGCCGGGCGCCGCCCTGCCCCTAGTGGAGGTGCACGTCATGGAGCATGGCCTGTTGATGTTGCAGGGCAGGGGCATTTACCGCCTGGACCGGAACTGGCACCCCGTCCAGGCAGGTGATGTGATTTGGATGGCACCCTACTGTCCCCAATGGTTTACGGCCGTGGGCAAGGAACCCGCCCGTTACCTGTACTACAAGGACGTGGGACGCGATCCGTTGGAAGATCTGCCGTGAGGGGGGACATCACCATCAACGCCGAGCGCCTGCTCGGCGAGATCGAACACATCAGCCGGTTCAGCGATGTACCCGCGCCGGCGGTGACCCGCATCCTGTACACGCCCACCGACATGGCCGCCCGGCACTACCTCAAACAGTTGGCGGACGCGGCCGGCCTGCCTTGGCGGGAAGACGCGTTGGGCAATTGGTTTGTCCGCCTGCAAGGCACCGAACCGGACCTGCCGGCGGTGGCCACCGGCTCCCATATCGACGCGATCCCCCATGCCGGGCGGTATGACGGCGTCGTGGGTGTCCTAGGTGGGCTTGAAGTCCTGCGCGCCATCCGGGAAGCGGGAACCACGCTGCGCCGCAGTCTGGAACTGATCATGTTCACGGCGGAAGAACCGACCCGCTTTGGCGTGGGCTGTCTGGGGAGCCGCGGCATGGCAGGGCAGATGGCATGGGATGCCATGCGGTCATTGCAGGATGTGGACGGCGTGTCCCTGGAGCAGGCCCGCGCCGACGCCGGTTATGCCGGAGAACTGGAATCGGTGGAGCTGTCTTCTGATGCCTACGCCTATTTCGTGGAGCTCCATATTGAGCAGGGACCGTTTCTGGAGGCGGCGGACAGGGAGATCGGCATCGTCACCGACATTGTGGCCTCAACCACGGTGCAGGTGGTGCTCGGGGGGGACGGAGGCCATGCCGGCACCGTCCCCATGCCGGAACGCAACGATGCGCTGGCCGCGGCAGCCGAACTCATCCTGTTGGCCGAAAAGGCAGCCGGTTTCCAGTCCCGGGGTGTGGCTGTGGCCACTGTGGGCATGCTGGACGTGCATCCGGGAGCCAGCAACAGCATTCCCAGTCGGGTGAGGTTGACCCTTGATGTACGGGCCCGGGAGATGCAGGTGCGCGATGCGATGCTGGAGGAGATACACACGGGACTGAAGGCCCTGGCCCGGTCCCGCCGGGTCCAGTGCGAATGGCGGGTGCTCAACCACGACCCCGCGTGCCGGTCCGATCCCCGGATCCTGGAAGCGATTGCCCGGAGCGCCGAAGCCTTGGGCCACGCCCATCTGTCCCTCGTCAGCCGTGCCTATCACGACACGGTGTTCATGGCTCAGCGCTTCCCCGCGGCGATGATTTTCATCCCGTGCCACGAAGGCTACAGTCACCGGCCGGAGGAGTTCGCGGCACCGGAGCATATCGTGGCCGGAGCTGAAACCCTGGCGTCCACCCTGGTGGAACTGGCCGCACTGTAGGCAATACGGCCATGAGGCAGGGACCGACAGGCCGACGGTGGAGGTTCCGGGATGTCCAGACCTCAAGTTAAGGACCTGCGTCTGCCAGCCCCAATTCCCCTGCATCCGGGAAACTCAAAGGACGATCCGGTTCAGCCTTGGTACACCTGTTCCCTGTGCCAACGCAGGAACAATGGATCAGGCCTTTGAGCGTCATGCCTCGGGGTGCGGATTGGCTTGTCCCTATGGTCGAGGAACCACAGGTTGAAAGCCCGGTTTTGGCCGTGCAGGTCGTCCGACACGACCAGTCGCAAGTCGTCAAGCAGGCTGATGCCCCCCAAGTCGAAGGCCTTGTGATGGAGGGTGCACAGGGCCAAGCCGTTGGAGACCTCGTCCGGTCCGTCGTACGCGTGCCACTTGATATGAGCCACTTCCAACCCCAGCAGGTTGTTGTCAAGGCGAATGTCGTAGTCGCAGACAGCACAGCGATGCTCGTAGGCCCTGATCACTTCCCGCCTGAACTCCGGATTCCGCTTCCTGAAAGGCCTTGACGCAGGTTGCGTGGCCCGGTATATGCCCACCTCCGAGACCAAGTCGTCATGGAGACTCTCGGCGAAGTAACTGTCCAACAGAGACTGCGCTCCCATCCACATCACCTCGGGATGCGCCACCAGCAAACTGTGCACCGCCTCGGGGAACCCGGCAGACACTTCGCTCTTCATCAGTTGACTGTGGCTTGGCACGCCTGTTGCTCCCGCCGTGGGCACGTGTCCACAAAGTTCCCAAAGGCCTTCCCTTGGCAATCTGCAAATCGGCTGTTCCGGATGATGACTGCGCCTGTAGGGGCCGAACCTGGCCAGCAAGTCAATCAACCCTTCTGCGATGTTCCCGTAGGGCAACAGGCACGGTTCCCCTCGACACAGATTGCCCATCGCCAACAGGACCAGGAGCGGCTTGTGCGGGGCTCGCTCCCCCGCCCGTGACCAGACTTGCAAACGCGAGAGCAAATACAGGAAACACTCGCTGGTCATCAAAATCGGCTCGTGACGGGTTTCGCGCCGGTTCCTGGCACCGCCTGGAAACAGGCTGTGCGGCAGGTTGAAGAAGGCGGATACAGTTGGTGAACAGCCAGCGACAGAACAACCCCGAGTTCTCGTAACCGCTGCCAGATCAGACGGGAATCGTGCCACAGCCCGGGCCCGGGGGCCACCGCCGATGGTACTCCGACAGGCCACAAACCGACCGAGGACATGCCGCACTTTGGCCGGGAACACAATCTGTCCGGCTGATAAAGTTAAGCCCGCCTGTGCATGAGTTGAACACCGTTCGTTCGGCAGGTTTGCCGAATACCCCCCCACTCTCGAATCACCACAGGAGAACCACCTGCCATGCCCTCCGCTTCCCTGCCCACCGCCGTACTCGGACGCACCGGTCTCGAGGTCACCCGTTTGGGGTATGGCGCCGCCCATCGGCGCGCGCTGACCGACGACGAGATCGGCAACATACTCAACCGCGTGCTGGATGCCGGCATCAATTTCATCGACACCGCCAACGACTACGGCAACAGCGAGGAGATGATCGGACGCTACATCCGATCCCGCCGCGACGAGTACGTCCTGGCCACCAAGTGCGGTTGCCACCCTAGGGAAGGCCATGTCTGGACCCAGGAGAATCTGAACCGCGGCCTGCACGAAAGTTTGGCACGCCTGCGCGTGGACAGCGTCGACATCATGCAGCTCCACAACCCCAGCGTGGCCGCCTGCGAAGAGAGCGAACTGGTGCGGTGCCTCGAGGACATGCGCAGCCAAGGATACGTCCGTTGGATTGGCGTCTCGTCAACACTGCCGCACCTACCCACGTTCCTGGAATGGGGCGTGTTCGATGTGTTCCAAATCCCCTACTCCCTGCTGGAAACAGAGCACGAGGAGTCCATCTCCCAGGTGGCCCAGGCGGACGCAGGCACCATCATCCGCGGCGGCGTGGCGCTGGGAGAGCCCGGCCACGGCACCAGCACCGACCAGGCGTGGGAAGCGGTGCAGAACGGCCTGCTGGACGACCTGACGGCTCCCGGGGAAAGCCGGACCGCACTCATGCTGCGGCTGACCCTCGCCCATCCGAGCCTCCACTCCACCATTGTGGGCACTACCAATCCCGACCATCTGGATGAGAACGTGAAAGCGGCCCTGGCCGGACCGCTGCCGGAGGATGTGGTGAACGAGGCGCGCAGCCGTCTGGGACTGGGCGCGGGTCCCGCTTGATGCCCGGCGCACCGACATTGCGGGGAAGGCCCCAGCCGGGGATTCCCGGCTGGGCACGCCGCCAGCGGCAGTTGATCGACCTACTGCAGGCGTCGGTGGAACCGTTTCTGGAACGCTATGTCAGGAACGATCGGCTGATCTGGCGCGATACCTACCCCGACACGCGCGACGGCGCCGACGACTTCTACGAAGCGGCCCAGAACTGGCCTCTGCTCTATCTGCTGACCGGCAATCCGCAACTTCTGGAACATAGCCAGCGACTGTGGGACGGCATCACGCAGCAACTGACTGACCTGGGCGTGGTCCACAAGGAGTACGAACAGGGCTACGACCAATTCCACCAGAGCGAAAGCTACATCTACTTCTACTTCCTCTGCCTGGCGGATCCCTCCCGCGAACGCAACCGGGAACGCGCCCGGCGCTTCGCCGGCTTCTACCTGAACGAGGATCCGAAAGCCCCCAACTACGACCCCGCGCGGCGCCTGATCAGGGCTGCCCACAACGGCAGCCGCGGACCGCGCTATGGGTACACCGATGTGGAACCCCCGGCCTACGGTTATTCGTCGGGCATGTCAACTTACGGCCTGCCCTTTGCGGACCTGCCGGGCATCGACACCTACGAGGACCTGCGCGATCCGGAAAAGGCCCTGCACATGGGCTGGGCCATGCAGGAACGAATGGGCCGCGGCGACGTGGCCGGAAACCTTGGGGTGGCCTCGCTTGTCGCCAATGCGTTCCTGCTCACCGGCGAGGACCGGTATCGCGCCTGGATCACCGAATACCTGTCCGCCTGGCAGGAACGGGCCGAAGCCAACGGCGGCCTGATTCCGGACAACGTGGGCCTGTCCGGCGAGGTCGGCGAATACCTGGCCGGCCGCTGGTATGGCGGCCTCTACGGCTGGACCTGGCCGCACGGCTACTACAACATCGGCCAGGCCGCGGCCGTGGCCGGACAGGCTGCCACCCTGCTGACGGGTGACACCGCCTGGCTGAATCTGGCCCGCGTCCTCTACGACTCCATCATGGACCTGGGAGAATACCGGGATCCGGGCCGCGAACATATGAGCCTGCGCGGCCACTGGGTGGACCAGCTCGATTCACCGGGCCGCAAGGAGAAGGAATTCCTCGTCCCTTATCGCTATGGCGACGGCGGCTGGTTCGATTGGCAGCCCATGGGTCCGATGCATCCCTTCGCCCTCTGGAACGTTTCCGGCGCGGCGGAGGACCTGGCGCGCATTCGCAGGCTGCAGCAGGCGGAGGGCGGCGACTGGTACGGCGTTGTCTCCTATCGCCTCAAGGAGGACTCGGGCCACGAGAAGCCGTGGCTGGCCTTCCTGGATGGCCTCAACCCGGACTACCCCGACCGGATCCTGGACACGGCCCTGGAACAGGTCCGCATCCGGCTGCGGATGATCGAAGAGGACGATGCTGATCTGACTCAGGTCAACATCCACCATTGGCAGCAGAGCAATCCGGTTACGACCGAAGCCCTGGTGCAGTTGACTCTCGGTGCACCACAACCCCTGTACAACGGCGGCCTACTCCACGCTCCTGTGCGCCACTTCGACGGGGATGTGGACCGGCCGGGACTGCCTCCGGACGTGGCCGTGCTGGTTACGGACCGCAACGAGAACTCCGTCTCATTGATGGCAGTCAATACGGGGGAGTATCATGCGCGGAGCCTGCGGGTCCAGGCAGGGGCCTACGGCGAACACGCCTTTACCGGTGCGACGATCCATGGTTCGGAAGATCAGCCCTGGTCGGACACAAACATTGCGGGCGACTGGCCCGGGCGCTGCGTGACCGTGGCGTTGGAGCCCGGCCACGCCATACGGCTGACACTTGGGATGGAGCGGTGCAGGCACACTCCCGCCTGTTGATCGGCCCGCGGGACCGGTACTGGTCCGGAACCACTGGTTCGCTCCCTGAGGTTATCCCTTGAAGGCGGTGGCGGTCTGCGATTATCCTCGTTAATCCGTTTCTTCAGTCCCAGCCAGCGTACGGCTGAGGGGCTACGCCACATTTCAGGGTATCGTCGGATACGCTTGGACCTGTCACACCTTCGAGCCAGCCGGTTGTCCAACCCGGTCCCGGTTCCAGGCAGGCTGTTGACCGGGCCCACTGCATAAAAAACCTCCGTATTCGCGGAGGGCCGGGGATCCAGTGCTACGAAGAACACCGGATAGTTAAGTGCGCCCCGGCAACCTAATCGTACAACGGGATACCTGTCTGAAGCAGGCCGAAACGGGAGGCACGGGGCATCGTAGTTCGATTGGGATGTCCCGATGGAGAGGCCGGAGCCCTTGGATCGCCCTGTTGACGCCGAAGAACCCCGGCCACACATGCGGATTGCTCCGCCTGCCCTATTGTTCCGCCAACTGCTCCTCCAAGAACGCATTGGCCTCCGCGTTCAGTTCCGCCAAGGTTGCCGCGGCCTCCGCGCCGTCCACGATGGCGACTATGGCTTCCCTGACCATGTCGCGCACAAATTCAAAGCCGGGCACCGACGGTTCCGCCTTGCCATAGGGCAGAAGGGTGAAGGCCGTTTCGAAGTTGGGGTTCTCTTCAAAGTAATCATCCAGCCCGGCGGCAACACTTTGGCGGACCGGGAAGTAGTTGCTGGCCCGCGCCCACTGGGCCTGCGCCTCGGGCGAAGTGAAGTACTTCACGAAAATCCAGGTGGCCAGTTCCTGTTCCGGGGTGGACCTGGGAATGCTGATACTTGCCCCGTAGAGATTCGTCACGGGTTCGTCGACACGGCGCGGCGGCGCCGCAATGCCCCAGTTGAATCCGGCACCGCCGTCCACGTTGGACGCCGCGAACGGCATGCCCGACGTGGTGCTGAAGAAGAAGAGCAGCTTGCCGCGGCCGAAGGCAGCATAGTGTCCGCCGCGTTCAATCACGTCACCGGCGCAACCCGCGTCGTACACGCTCCGGATGAATTCCAGAGCCGAGGCGGCAGCCGGGTCGTCATAGGTGAACTGCCCCGTTTCATAGTCGAAGATGTCGCCGCCGAAGCTGAATGTCAGGGCGGCCAGGGACGCAGGGCTGTGGCCCCACTGCAGGCCGAGGCTCGTTTCATCGCCCACGGCACCGCTGAAGGGCTCGTCGACAGCCCGGCAGGCCATTTCCAGGAACTCTTCCGGAGTGGTCGGGGGACTTTCGTAGCCCAGCTCCGCCAGCCAGTCGATGTTGTAGTACATCACCTCGATCGAGCGGTTGGGGGGGAAGCCGAGCCGGGCGCCGTCAAAGTTCGGGAAGACATCCGACGCGTAGAACCCGGGAAAGAAGTCGGCCTGCTCCTCTTCGCTCAGGCCCCACACCGGATCGTTGACCAAGGTATTGAGATCCACCAGCCCGTCGGCCAGTTGGTAGCTGGCGGCCTGGTACTGGTACGCGATCACCAGACTGGGCACGTCGGGCGTTCCCAGCAGCGTCAGCATCTTGCTGAAGATCTGGCCATAGTCGCCCTGGTGCGACGCCTCCATCGTGATGCCGTACTCGTTGGTGGCATTGAACTCCGCGACCAGCGCATCAAGGGCCTCTGCGCGATCGCCGCGGTGCTGGTGCCAGAAGGTGAGGGATTGACCCGAGGGGTCAACACCGGCCCACCCGGCCTCCGTCTCCTGATCGGTTAAGACATCCACATTTTCTGCCGGCGCGGCGGGCGTCGGCACGGCAGTGCAACCGGCCACGACCATCAGCAGGCAGAACAAGACAAACACCCAAGCCAAACGGTACCCCTTCATCATGAGTACTCCCGATGATGGGAAAGACGACAATCGTCGATCAGTGGCAGGGGATCACGGCGAACGACGGGTTGTGATGGGCTGACGGGCCTTGAACCGGACAGACAGCGGCTGCAGCCGACACGGGTGACCAAACCCCCGGACAACCTCGAACTCCCGCGCTTGGCCGGGATCGGATCCGGGATCGACGAATTACCGTCTATCCTGCCCTGCCACGACCCGATTTTTAAAACTCCGGTGGGCTGGTACCGGCCCGTTACGGGGTGCCGAGGGCGGTCCGCTTGTTCAACGGTGAGCCATCAAATAGGTTCAGAGGGTGTGCACCGTGCTTAATGCGGTGGCGCAAGGACAACTACATCCACAACTTGGCCGGCCCCTCCGACCGACACCGGCAGTCCAAGGCACCAACCATGGCAGCAATGCCTCGCGGCATCATGAGGTTGCTCGGAGACAAGCCGGGACACGGGGCCGATTGCCGCTCGGAAAACACGGAGCTTCGCATCCACACCCCGCATTCCCGGTATGCTGCTACTTTCCCAGCAGAAACGAAACCGCAGCCGCCATGGCGGCCTGCCGATGGCTGATCCCCGACTTGTACGACGGCGCCATCTCCGCATAGGTCCGTGCATGACCCTCGGGAACGAAGACCGGGTCGTAGCCGAATCCGTGTTCGCCCTTCATGCATTCGGCAATGCAACCGGTCCGTTCGCCGCGGAACAGATCCGTCTCCCCGGTGGGCAGGGCCACGGCCACCACGCACACAAACCGGGCCCGTCGGGCGGCATCGCCCGTGTCCTCCAGGTTGCGCAGGAGCAGATCGCAGCGATCCCGATCGGACAGTCCCGACCCGCCGTAACGGGCACTGTAAACCCCTGGCGCCTGGCCCAAGGCCTCCACTTCCAGGCCACTGTCGTCCGCCAGCGTCTGCAGGCCGCTGGCCCGGGCGTAGCCCTTGGCCTTGAGTACGGCGTTCTCCTCGAACGTAGTGCCCGTCTCGGCCACTTCGGGGATGTCGGGAAAGTCGGTCAGGAACCGCAACTCGCGCGGCAAGCCGTCCAGGTAACCCCTAAGCACCTTGACCTTGCCCGGATTGCCACTGGCCACCAGCAGGGGGCTTGGTGTCAACGGACCGGAACCATCACTCACGCTGCGCACCTTGGCCCCGCATCACACCTCGGGACGCCGCAAGTCAATCGTCAAGGCCGGCAAGAATGTCCCGCAGGAATGCAACCGAGGTTTTCAGTGCAGAGACCGAAATGCCATCCCCCGACAACCCGCACTCGTAGGCCAGCCAGCCCTCAAACCCGATGTCGCGCAGGGCCTGAAGACCCGCCTGCCAGTCGATGTCACCCGTGCCGGGTTCCAGCCGGGTGTTGTCGGCCACGTGGATGTGACCAATATAACGGCCCGCGGCGCGTATGGTGGCCGGAGTGTCCGTTTCCTCGATGTGCATATGGAAGAAGTCGGTCAGCAGGAGAACACCTTCCGGATCCCCGGCCATCTGGATGACGTCCACCCCGTCCTGCTGCGTCTGCAACAGGTGTTGTTCGTACCGGTTAAGGGGTTCCAGCAGCAGATTGGTGCCGTGTCGGTGAGCGAACTCTGCCAATTCGGCCACCTGGATGGCCAGCAGTTCCCGTTCCAGTTCCTCGGCGGTCTTCCAGGGGGAAAGGTCGGGTATCAGGGCTGGCCCGAAGATCGGAGGCACGATGTGCCCCGCGGCACCGAAATGGCCACAGAACTCCAGGTTGCGCCTGGTCTCCTCCAGTGCAACCTCCCTGCATGCGGGATCCGGATGCAGCCAGTCGTGATGGGGTTGGGTGCAGACCGACGACACCACGAGTCCGGTCCCGGCGAAGTCCCGCTCAATCTGCGGGATCATTTCCATCAGCGGTTCCCGGCCGGAGAGCTCCACGCCTTCCACGCCGAGTTCCGCGGCCACGGCCAGTCGCTCGGCCAGGGTGTCCCCCGGCAACATTCGATCCTGAATCGCAATCCTCATGTTCGTACCCCGGCCTCCTGGCCCTTAAATTGTGTGCTTCTCGATGTAGGCACGGTTCAGTTCCAGACCCAGACCCGGCTGGGATGAAACTTCCACGAACCCCTTGTCGTCCATCGGGTCCACCGGGGCGTTCAGCCACGGTGGCACCGCATCAAAGTCGATAAAGGGATGCATCAGGCCCCGCTCGTAGTACTGGCCCGGGATGCCCATGGCGCACAGCACGTGGAGGTTGCCCACGCCGCCACCGTGCACCTCCATGCGCATGCCGTAAGCTTCGCTCAGGTGGGCGATTTTCATCAGGGGAGTGATCCCGCCCACGTCGCCGATGCCCCCGCGCACCAGGTCGCAGGCACCGGCCTTGATCCACTCGGCCCGCACCTGAAGCTTGCCTTCGGCCGTTTCCGGGCCGCAGATCGGAAGGGAGGTCTGCTCGCACAGCCAGACGTAGGAGGACATGCTGTTCTCGTCCATCGGTTCCTCCATCCAATAGTAGTCCAGCTCCTCCAGGCCGCGGGCCAGGGCCAGGGCCTCCAGGCGCGTGTAGTAGTGGAAGGGGTCCAGCATCAGATCGGCCTCGGGTCCGTACACCTCCCGCACCGCGGCGCAGGCCTCCAGATCCCGCTTGACACTGGGCGCGCCCTCATAGGGCGGCTGCCAGGTGTGCAGCTTGAAGGCCGGGTAGCCTCTCTCGATGCACCACTCGGCGAACTTGGCGTAGGCGGCCGGTGTATCCAGGCCCCCTTCGAGATCGTCGCCGCACATGGTGCTGGCATAGGCGGGCAGGCGTTCGCGGGTGGCGCCCAGCAGATGGTGCACCGGCAGGTTGGTGAACTTGCCGGCAAGGTCCCAGAGAGCAAGGTCGATGGCGGCCAGGATGCGGTCGGAGAGCACGCCCAGATGCAGGCGCTGGCGTTCCTTCAGGCTCTGCCAGATCTTCTCCCTATAGAGCGGATTCTCCCCGAGAATATGGGGCTTGACATGGGCTTCCACGACCGCCTGCGACACTCCTCCCACGTAGACGCCTTCCACATCCGTGTCAGTCTTGATGGTCATGAGGGTTTGGCGCGCCTCATGGGGCGGTCCGGGATGGCCGTGGCCCTCCGAATCCCGCACGGTGTTGGACATGTAGGTGAAGTGCTGGAAGGTGATGTCGGTGATCTGCATGGAGAAGCCTCTGGATCGGCCGCGGCGATGGGCGGGCCGGTTGGTTTACGGCGGAACGTCCCATTGTATCCGGAAGGTGCATCATTCCGTCGCCGCTCCAGGATCGCAACCGTTTCATGGATCCCGCGGGGCATTGGTCAACGAACCTGCGGATGGCTTTGGCTCAGTATCGCAGGGGGTGAACCAACAGGGCCACCCCAAAACCCCCTCACAGACTGTACGATATATCGTACAACCCAACCATATTCACGGTCCTGCGGAGCACGACGTTTGACCAGTGGCTGAGCAGGTTACGGGACCGCCAAGCGGTGAACCGCATCATCGCCAGGTTGCTGGCAGCCCAAGATGGGCACCTTGGAGATGTGAGAGTGGTTGGCAGCGGAGTGTCGGAGACAGGCTCCATCACGGGCTCGGATACCAGATCTACTTCACTACGCGAGGCACCGAAGTTGATCGTCCTGCTTGGTACCGGTGACAACGACAGCCAGCGGCGAGACATTGGACGGACCAAGCGAATGGCGAAGGAGTGGAGGAATTTATGTCTGAGAAGTATCGAGAGTTTGATGCAGGGGGCTACATAAAGACCCAGCAGGATGCCCGAGGGCTTCTCAGCGCGGCTGTGGAGGAAGACCTTGGAGACGGGGTTGTGATTCGCGCTGCCCTGAAGTACGTTGCTCGGACACAAAACATGAGCGCCCTTGCGCGCGACGCGGGGCTCAACCGAGGCAACCTCTACAAAGCTCTATCCGAAGACGGCAACCCCACTCTGGCAACACTGCTGAAGGTCACACGCGCCCTGGGGCTCAGGCTGCGTCTCGAGCCCATCGCGAATCCTGCACACGGCATGTCACCGGCCAAGCACGGGATCTCCCGACAGTCGCTAGAATGATGGATGGGTAGCCGCGAGGCTCCGCTCCTGTGCGGTCCCGGCCTTCCCGAAACTTCAAGAACCCCGGAGGCTCTTGCCATGCAACGGATTGCGATGCTCAGCTTTGCCCATGTCCACGCGAGGGGCTACGCCCGTCATATAGTGGACCATCCCGACTTGGAGATGACCTGCGTCTGGGACGACGACTCGGAGCGCGGCCAAACTGCCGCTACCCAGTTCGACGTGCCGTTCGAGAGTGATCTGGAGGCAACGCTGAACCGCGACGATGTGGACGCAGTGGTCGTCAATGCCACGACCAACATTCACCGGGACGTAATCCTGACTGCCGTCAACCACGGCAAGCATGTCTTCACGGAGAAGGCATTGGCCGTCAACCTGGCCGAGGCACGGGAAATCACGGCGGCGGTGCAGGCCTCCGACATCAAGTTCATGATCTCCCTGCCGTCCCGTATTCGGCCGGAAACCCTCTTCGCCCGCGAGGTGATCGACAAGGGCTGGCTGGGCGACATCACCCTGATGCGCGCCCGCGTCGCCCACAGCGCGGCACTGGACAAGTGGTTCAAGGGCGGCAGCCTCTGGTTTGGCGACGAGGAGCTGGCCGGTGGCGGCTCCCTCTTCGACCTGGGCTGTCACACCGTGGATATCATGCGCTGGCTCCTGGGGCCTCCGGCCTCGATGGTGGCCAAGATTCAGAACTACAGCGGTGCCTACGACATCGACGATCAAGCGATCGCGGTCGCGGAGTTCAAGAGCGGTGCCATGGGCATCCTCGACGTCTCTTGGCTGCATCGCGCCGGCCCGAACCACATCGAGATCTACGGTACGGAAGGCTACCTGGGCTGGGACCACAGGCCCGGTACCGTGCAAATCCAAAGCCGCAAGCTTGCGGCCGACGGCATTACCGGAACCATCACACCCGATCGGCTGCCGAACGCACTTCCCATGCCGATGGATCAGTGGGTGACCGCCATTGAGACCGACTCCTCAATGACCATCACCGTGGAGGACGGCCTGAACCTCAACGAGATGCTGGAAGGCATCTACGGTTCGGCCCGCAGCGGCCGCAACTGGGAGTTCTAGGATTGGGCCGGGTGTCCGGCGGTTGGCCTGAAGACACAGTCCCGGCCGGTTGGCGAAGTCGAGTACTAGACGCTCGGAGAGTGTAGCCATGGAAGACATCATGCTGGACGATGGCGGCTCCTTCCCCGCCATCGGGCTGGGCACTTGGCAGATGGGTGGCCGCCATAGCACGGATTCATCCCGCGACACGGAGATGACCAGCCTCATTCGAGATGCCCTGGACATGGGATACCGACACATTGACACGGCCGAGATGTATGGAGCAGGACATGCGGAGCAGCTGGTCGGACGGGTTCTCTCCAGCCGTCCCCGGGACGAGATCTTCCTCACGACCAAGGTTTGGCACACCAATCTGCGCCGTCGGAACCTGCTGCGCGCCCTGGACGCCAGTCTTCGCCGACTGCAAGTGGATTATGTCGACCTGTACCTCATCCATTGGCCCAATGATGAAGTGCCGCTGGAGGAAACCTTCAACGCGTTGAACCTGGCGGTGACCCAAGGCAAGGTGCGGCGCGTGGGTGTCAGCAACTTCGACCTGCCGTTGCTGCAGCAGGCCCGGACGCTTTGCGCAACACCGATTGCCACCAACCAGGTACGCTTCAATCTTCACACGCGCGACCCTGAGCAGAGCGGTCTCCTACGCTACTGCCAGCAACACCGCATTGCCGTGACGGCGTATTCCCCGCTGAAGGATGGCGTCCTGAGCCTTCCCGCCGTGCAAGACGTCGCTCGGAAGCACGACGCCTCGCCCGCGCAAGTGGCCCTCCATTGGTTGATCCGCAAGCCTTGGGTGGCCGCCATTCCCATGTCGACCAACCGCCTGCACCTGCGCCAAAATCTCAACGCGGGCCGTCTGAAACTGGATGAAGACGACCTAAACCAACTGGATGCCGCCGCTTAGGCATCCGTCCAATCCCGGCACCGTTTCATGGGGCGGCCAGGCCGCCTTGTAGGCACACAACATTCGAAACGCCGCAGGCTGTCGGTGCACAATACCAAGGCCTGCAAATTCGGGAATCCGCCGCTTCGATCCAGACGCGGCTCCAAGGACTCCCGCGGTGGCTCCTAAACCCTCACAGTCGGAAAATCCACCGCTTCGGCAAAGGTTTCCAGGGCCTCGCTGTGGTCTCCAATACCCAGCGCAATGTGGTGGGACGGCCCCTGCCGGCACCAAGTGTCGATGAACTCGTGCAAAGGACGCTCGATCCGCACCCTCGCGTTGGGATTGCCGATGCCGAGAATGGTTCCGGGCACGATCTCGCCGACGGAATAGATCAACTTGAATGTGTCGCCGGCATCGTGCTGAGATAGGTTGAGCAGGGTCACAGGGCCTTGCTGCATGTCGAAATCGATGCCCAGGCCATGCCCGGACTTGCCGTGATGGGTGTCCAGATGCATCAGTCGGGGACGGCCGGCGGCGACATTGATGTTGGCCGGACCATCATGTCCCATGAGGATGGAGTTCTCGTTGAAGTCCATGGCAAAGAACTCGACGAACATTCCGCCGCCACCCAGCAGGTCCAAGATCTTCATGGCCATCGCGGTCTTGACGTCGCCTTCGGTGACGCCGGGCCGCCCCATGGCCGCCAGTCGGGAGACGGCCAGGCCGGACTGGGCGCGCAACTGGGTCATCAGTTCACGCTCGCCCCACCAGTAGTAGCCAAAGGCGGAAATATCATGTTTGCGGATGACGGCATCGTAGGCCACCGCGACCTGGGCTGAGAACCGCATGTGGTCACGGGTCACGGTGGAATCCACTTCATAGGTCGTTTCGAAGTGGGTCAGCATTTCTTCCAGTTGATCTTCGGTGACCGCCTGGAAGGCATTCTCGAATTCCTCAACCTCGGGCCGCACCAGCATGCGGCCAGTAGCCCGCAACAACCTCGATTCGTCGATGGGCATGTCGGTCATGCCGGGATACACCTGCCCGATCAACCCCACGTTCAGGTCCAGAAACTCGCGGGCGGCCGCGGCGCCGGTGAAGTCGGACTGGAGCTCATGTTGCAGCCGCGGGTCGTCAAAGGGACCTGTGCGAACCCGGAAACAGCGGCCCTGGCCAACCAGGGCCCCGGCCAGCTCCGGCACACAGCAGACGGCTTCGTGGTGCAGGTAGTCCGTCGTATCCGCCGTGGCGTAGTCGTAGGCACGGTCCTCATGGGCATTGAGAATGCGGACCGGAACGCGCAGGGTCTGCAGGGCCGGAAGCATATCCATACTGGGCGTATAGCCGAAGGGAAAGACCAGCACCAGGTCCACCGCTTCCCGTGCGAAGAGCAGACCGGCCTCGCGCGACTTTTCCGGGGTGTCCACCAACTCCGGTGCCACGATGTCGGCCATGGGCTCCAGCATATTCCGAAGCCGGTCGTACATGCGCAGTCCCATCTGCTTCAACCGCGGATACTGGTCCCAGTAATAGTGATGACCGGCGGGCAGCAGACCGATCCGGGCACGGACGTTGGGTTGCATGGCCATTCTGGTTCTCGTCGTGTCAGGTGAATTCCGGAAGTACTGCTGACGAGGGCAAACCGGGCCAGCCATCCGACCGTAGAACGTGGACTACGCGGCCATTGGGGGCCTTGCGCCGGCCAGGGTCCGGTTGTTGAGGACATGCCCGAGAAAATGGCCGCAGTGTGCCATCTCCATGTTCCGCCGGGCATGCTCCAGCAGCAGCGCAATCTGCCCGGCGTTCCGGTCAATCCTGTAGATGGACCAGGGATGGAAGATGGGCAGATAGTAGGGGAAGCCCGTCCGCAGACAGTAGTCGATGCCCGGCGCATACTCTTCGTAGACTCCTCTGGCATCCTCCGGCACAGCTGCCGGCAGGGACCAGGGCAGGACGGGTGGCCAATGGGTGCTGGCGGGTTGACCCGTCAATATGTTGTCATGCCAGGCGTGGGAGGGTGTCTCGAGCAAATCCGGAAAGCCGTCCTCCGTATACCAGAAAGGTTTGTTGAACGGAGCCGGCACGGTGCGCGCGGGACCGGCACCCACACTGCGTACATACCTGTAACCCGCCTCCTGCATGATGGCGAGGATGCGGGGATGGCCGGCAAACCCCCGCGTGTAGCCTCCCGGGGCCGTGAGGCCCGTAACCGGCCTGCCGAACGTGTCCTCTATCAGTTTCTTGGAGTCGATCAGCTCGTAGCGCAGAGCCTTGGTGTCGCCCCGGTCGTCCAGGGCATTCAAGTCCGGGTGGGTGAAACTGTGGCACTGAATGTCAAACAGGGAGTGGTCCAGGGTTTCGCGCAGTTCCCTTCCGGTCAACTCCAGCATTTTGGCAACCAGGAAGAAGGTGGCCGGAACATCCTGTTCCAGATGCACATTGGCCACTGCGCGCACGCCAGCCAGAAACTCCCGGATCCGACTCGGGGTGTAGTCGAACCCGCAGAAGTCTCGCACCCACCAGGGGTACACCGCTTCGGTGTCATAGGCCGATACGTACAGCGGCATCTTGTACCTTCGTTTGGTCAGGACCACGATCACGCGGCCGGGCCGCGTCGGGGACGCGACTCCGGGCCGGCATCAATGAAAGGGTTTTGCCTTCGAACTTTCCGGGGGTTGGAGGCGCGTGCGTCTTCGGAGGGATCAGCCGCGACCCAGATAGGCCTGGGTGGTGGGCAGGACGATGGTCTCCAGGACATTGACATGGAGCGGCAGCATCACCATGACCAAGGCCGTCTCCGCCAGTTCGTCCACGGTCATCATGGGCTCCTGGTCGGTCGGAGTGTCGCTGGCGGCCCGGCGCTCGGTCAGGATGTTGCCGGGATGGAGCACGCTGCAGACGATATCGTGATCCCGGCCCTCCAGGGCGATCGACTTGGTCAGGCCGGTCAGGGCGTGCTTGGTGGAGTTGTAGGGAGAAGCGTTGGGACGGCACATCTGGGCCGAGATGCTTGCCACGTTGACAATGCGGCCGCCCCCGGTCTTCAGCATGCTGCGGAAGGCGGACCGGGCACACAGGAACGGACCGGTCAGGTTGACGTCGACCACCTTCTGCCAGGTGGCCAGGGACAGTTCGTGGAACGGGCCGTTGTCGAAGACACCGGAGTTGTTGATCAGGATGTCCACGCGCCCGTAGGCCTGTTCGGCCGCCGCGAACAGGGATAGAACGCTGTCTTCCGAGGTCACATCGGTCTGGTGAACCATGACCTCGACGCCGATGCCGCGGCATTCCTCGGCGGTCTCCTCCAGGTTGGCAACCTTGCGCGACGCAAGAACAAGGGTGGCCCCGGCCTTGGCGAAGCGACGGGCGATGCCCTTACCGATACCGGTACCGGCACCGGTAATGATGCAGATCTTGTCCTTCAGTTCACTCATCGAACCTCTCCTTGCAATGGATCGACCGCGGTTGCGGACGGATACGGGAACCTCGATTCTAGAAGGAATGGGCCACAGGCGCGATGAATTGGCAGAGCAGTGGTTCGTTTCAGTTGCGGCAACTCCAGTCTGAACCTGTCGTTGGAGTCCCCAACATTGAATTGGACCCTGTCCGTCCGGTACCTCAAACCATGCTGGTCGCCGACATTCCAGACGTTAAGTGCACCAGCGACTTGAACCGCCCAATCCAAATCCAAACTTCATACAGATTGGTCTCGATGGGGACCACCAGAGCCTGCGGGCATTGGCAAACGCCAAGCATGCGGACCGAACAGGCTACAGCACTGTCAGTCACCATGACCTCCACACCGCGGCCCTTCAGGTCCCAACTCCGAAGCGGATTGCCATCTTTTCCGCAGACTTCATCCACTAATGAACGATCACGCTTCCGTGGAAATCCACCTCTGCAACGAGAAGCGACATAGTTCTCGATCCGATTCATCCCATGGAACACTGGGGTGATGATGGCCTGGACTCCCCGTCTGTGCAGACCCGCCTCAGAATCTTCATCCGCGACTTTAGACAGCCCAACCTCTTGTTCCGTAGCCGGTCCTCCCAGTTCCCTCAGTCAGTTACGCTCGTCTGCAGGGTAATCCGGGATCTCTGCTACTGGGCTATCTACCTTTCCGTACACATACTGCGATAGGTGCTCCATCGCCTCCTCGGCGAAACCAATGTGTTCCTGGACTTCCTCCGAATCCAACAGCCTCCCCGTGAACTTGGGCTCGCTTCCGGCTTCCAACTGTGCGATTTGACCACTCGAGGCCGTGTCCAACCGTTGCATCGTTCCGATTTGTACTGGACCACCTACCTCGGTACGATTCTGGTTGCCAGGTTCAGTACAAATGCAACGGCGAAAACTCCATCAGTGACTGATGGATGCGAATCTGCCCAGAATGCGTGACGTACCAGTGCCAACAAGGGCCCAGCGACTGTGGCACCGGATCCAGCCGCCGTAAACCGGACTCCTTCGCGGACGACACTCGGCGAAAATCCACGAGAAGAAAATTCAATAAGGCCAGCTGAACCCGGTTCCTTTCCATTGCTGATTGACACCAGCGCACTTGTCTTCCTCGCATCGGAACTGGCCCGTTTGAAATTCTGCAATCCTCGTTCCGATAAACTGACCCCCTTGCCAACCAGATCCATCGCTTGGAATTCCTCATCGTCGGCTGCTTGTGCGACCACATGCCGAAAACGCTGCCCCAACCCTACACGGCCTGCAGTGGCGACCAGTATCGAGGCGCTGACCACGTGCATTTTCTTGACCGGGGATTGAAGCACGCCCGATCCCAATGTGGCTGCGCTGTCCGACCCGATGACCACTCCATCGGTGCACAGGACACCTACCAACAATGTCACTGGACACTCGCCAACGAATCCTTGAAGACACTGTTGACTGCCATGTCCGGGAACTTGGCGTAGATCGCGCGGAGCAGGGAAGCGAACGACTGCTCGCGTACCCAACGTGATAGGACAGCAACATACTCGGCTGTGTCTGGACTCTGGTTCCTCAACTCCTGCAGCAAGTCTGCACCTTCGCGTTCGCCCAAGCTGGTCAACCTGTACTGCGTAGGCTGCATCTGTGCACTCATGTCGTTGATTTCCACGAGATCGTCGCGTTCCAGCTCTTCAAGTACCTTGTAGACAGCCTTGTCAAAAGGGCCGTAGTGCCACGGCTTGAAGTGGAAACCCGTCCCGCCGATTGTTTCTCCGATGAGCCGATCAATCAGGAACGCGAGCTTTTGAACCTGCACCGGCGTATGAACGGCCGTTCCTGCAGGCGCCATCATCATCAACAGTACATCCCGTCTTGGCATGTCGTTACCCCCGTTGCGATGAATAAGCCATCAACTACTTAACCCCGTGTGCAGGTTTCAATTCAGGTGACCAGCTTCGAGAGCTGTAGGGGAGGGTGGTCCCGACCCTGGTTCAGCAGGAACGCGAGGGTGTGGCTGAGCCCTTTTCTAAGCAGGCGATGGCCCAGATGCCACAGGTCTCTCGTCCGGACGCGCTGGATGAGGTAACGGTCCACGAGTTGACCGAAGACCGTATCGATCCGGTACCGCAAGTGGCTGAGGCTGGCACTGCGTCGGGGCCAGGGGTCCTGCTTGGCTTTCCGGTAGGGGACCTGCAGCTGCACACCCTGCGGTGCCAGCGCCTCTCGAAGCAGAGGGCTCCCGTAGTTGCGGTCCCCCAC
>JAAXGZ010000006.1:36672-54489 GCA_012271135.1 Caldilineales bacterium
GGAAGCCGTAGAAGGTCTGGCGCAACCGCACGTCGTAGCCAAAGGCCGCCTCGCCCCCGAAACACCGGCAGCGGTGGGCCCGCGCGCACTGACAGACGGGGAGTGGAAAGCTGTCCACCAGTTGCAGCCAGGGCTCGCAGCCAATCCGTGGGAGCAGCCGCTGCCCCATGCGCTCCTTGAGATGGCACAGATGGGCCGCCGGCCGGACGAAGGGGGTGCGGTGGAGTGGCCTGAGGGTGGGGAAGAAGTGGAGGTAGTGTCTCCGGAAGTAGTCGAAGATCGCCTTGTCCTGGTGCAGGGACAGGGACTCGCCGACGATCTCCCTGGTGAGGACCTCGCTGTCGGCAAGCTTCGGAGCGGGGCCCCGCTGTCGAAGACGGCGAGGGCCAAGGAGGTCGTCCATGAGGTCGTCCACGAGGCAGAAAGTGGCTCTGAGGAAGTGGTCCAGGTCCATGGGGCCTCCCATGTGTTTCGTCCATACCCATTAGAGACACCAGGACCTGGATTTCCAAATCCATACCGTCCTCTGCCTAAAACCTGCACACGGGGTTACTTACTGAAACCGATCAGCTCTGACCGGATCAGTGCTGGAGTGCCAACCTGTCCAGCCAAATTTACAGCCGGAACCCTTCGCACAAATCCAGCGAACACCCAATCCTTGCAGGCAGTTCCCTCCTCAAGTGCAACTCAACGACAAGATAGACAACAGCGAAACATTGCACATATTACCTGCATGTTGCCACATGTGGCTATGCTGACCGCGAGCCTGGGTCGCGTCGCGGCAGTCGAGGCAATGAATCAAGCGCGTAGCACGTCGCTGTCGACTGTCGGAGTTTGGAGAGCGATTTCCGGCCGTCGGCCGACCGGCTCCTTCAGTTGGCGAACCGCGGCTGCATGGCCGGCCGCGCGCGGATGACCAGCAGGAACACGGAGCCAGCTACGGCAGCCACTGCCCCAACAAGGAAGAGGGAAGGGTAGCCCCAGGCTTCGATGATGTAGCCCCCAAAGAGGCTGATCAAACCAAAGTTGGCCCCCAGGGCCACGGACACCAGGGCAAACGCGATCGGGCGGTACTCCGCCTGCACCATCTCCATTTGGTACATCTGGATGACCGGCATCCAGATCGCCGACATCGACATGACACCCATGCGGGTGATTCCCGCCAGAACCCAGGACTCGCCCGCAATGATCGGCGCCACCAGCAGCGCAGATACCAGTGAGGCCAAGATCAGAACCGAACTGTTGTCCATCCGGTTGCGCAGCCTGGGCACGGCAAAGGGAATGAACACCGCAAACACCTGGCCGATGGCACTCAGCCAACCGATAAAGTCGGCGCTCAGGTGCAGTTCAGTGTCCATGTAGGCGTTGCAGAAGGAATGGCAGACCGCAATTGCGCTCTGGCTCAGCACGATGTAGACCAGCACCAAGCCCAGGGACAGCGCCGGGAACAGGCCTTCCCGGGCCACCGGTTCCTTGGCGGTGATGGAAGCATCCCCTTCCTGGTAGCGCAGTACAACGAACAGCGCGGACACGGCCAGCAACCCGGACCCCAGCAGGGCAACCCGGTACGGATCGGTGGTGTCCAGGGACCAATTCATCAAGGCTGCGATGCGGGTGGGCAGCATACCGCCGGCCACCAGGCCCACAAACACACCCAGGTTGCGGGTGGTGCTCAACAGGCTGTAGGTCTTGGAACGGTTGTCCGGGCGCGTGGTGGCCATGATGGCCGGCGAGGCATTGACGGACAGGATCGAGTATCCCGCCGCCGAAATGAACTGGGTTGCCAGTGACCAGGGCACCCACAGTGTGTGCGGGGTATATTCCACCAGCGGTCCGAGTAGATAGCCCACGAGGAAGGTGACAACACCGAACACCATCGTGGGCTTCAGGCCAAAGCGGCGCCCCAGCAAGCCGGCAGGTATGGCCATGCCCGTGTATCCGAAGGCCGCGAAAGCGTTGTAGACGCCAAAGAACTCCGTGCCCAGATCCAGGCGCAGGATGAACAATGTACGCGTCACCGCGGCAATGCCCATCATGAGGATCGAGAGGATCATGGTGGTGACCATGAGCCTCAAGGCGTTCGGGCTCACCCCCTCCCAGAAGCGCAGGCGTGCTATGACCATGGCGGTGAAGCTGAGTTCAGGCGGAGTGAGCCGCAGCGCCCAACCGCAACGGACCGGGGACTGATCCGGCACCCGAATGCGGAGACCTGGCTACGGAAGGGGAGGCGATCCGTCCGGGCATTCTGATGCCTTTTGGGGGGCGGCAGGCACCGGCCTTGCCCGTTGTGATCATGGTTCTATTATCCGTGCATTAATCCCCGTAATTCAACTCGGGCAGACGCGGTTGGCGGTGTCCGGCTTCCCTGCTGCACAGGCACCGCTGTCAGAGAGGGAATCGCCAGGCTCAAGGTGTGGTGGATCCAATCCGAATCCAACTTGGAGGAGTCCGCCGTCCCGGCTCCTCCATGGAGCCGGAACCATCAGGCAGAACAGTGGAACGATGGTTCCGGTCGCAAGTATCCCTACGGTGTCCAGTCTATGTTCCTGCTTGAGGGAGTATCTTCCAAAGGCCCTGTGTCGGCGCAGGCGGACCGCAAATCCGCAAGGGTGAAGTCCAAACCGCAGTTGCGACGGAGCGCGGACCGTGCGGCATGCCAACCGCAAAGACCGTGGACACCACCGCCGGGGGGTGTGGAGGACGAGCATAGGTACAGGTCTGGAGCCCGGAGACAGTAGGGATCCAGCCAACCGGCCGGCCTGCGCCACAGCTGACCCAGATCCTGCACGCCACCGTTAATGTCTCCCCCAATCCAGTTGGGGTTGTAGACCTCCCACTCGCTGGCGAGTGTGACCCGGCGTGCCAGGACCGTGTCCTGGAAGCCGGGGGCAAACCTCTCAATCTGGCGTTCGATGGCCGGACTCGCGTCCCCGTGCCAATCCGGGGGTACATGACAGTAGGCCCAAAGAGAATGGTTGCCGGCCGGTGCCCGTGAGGCATCTGCCACGGAGGGCTGAGCCACCAGCACATATGGCGCTGCCGCGGGCTTCCCCGACCAGACCTGATCGATAGCAGCGGAGATTTCCCGGTCCGTGCCGCCAAGGTGCAGCGTACCTGCCTGCCTGGCAGGAGCGGCGCACCAGGGCACTGGTGCGCTCAACGCGTAGTCCACCTTGCACACCCCGGGACCGTACCGAAACACCGCAAGCTTCCTCGCCAGTGCCGCAGGCAGTCCCTTACCGGCCAGCTTCGCAACCTGTCGGGGGCCGGTATCCAGCATGCGTATGTCGTACGGTTCCAACTGTGCTTCGTGCTCAATAGGCGAATTCGTGCGGATTTTTGCTCCCATGCCGGAAGCCAGGGATACCAATGCATTGGTGATCGCATCTGCACCGCCGCGGGCAAACGGCCACCCGGTCACATCCGCCAGACCGGCCAGGACCAGACCGGCCGCAGCCGTAGCCGGCCGGTGCAGTGGGACCGCGGTATGGGCCGACACACCCGAGAATAGGGCACGCGTTCGGTCGGTTCGAAACAGGCTTCGACACAACCCGCGGCTGGACCGGACCGCGCACAGGCCAAACCTCAACACCGTGGGATCCGGCTGCGGCACGCGCAGGGGTCCCAGCAGGTTGTTGGCGATACGCTCCCAATGGTCGGACACTGACCCGACCGCAGCCTGCCAGGCGGCCGAGTCCTGGCCCAAGCCATCCGGAGCATCCTGACCGGTGGCGGGAACCACCGCCGACCCGTCGTCCAGAGGATGGGCGAAGGGAATCGGCGGAACGGCCCATTTCAATCCGAACCGTCCCAGATCCAAGGCCCCGAACACCGGTGAGGCCATGCCCAATGGGTAGACACTGCTGCAGACGTCGCGACGGAATCCGGGCAGAGGCCCTGTCTCGGAACGAACTCCGCCACCCAGCGTTTCCCGCGCTTCAAACAGGGTAACGTCAACGCCTGCCGCACGCAGGGCAATGGCCGCCAACAGTCCGTTGGGACCGGAACCCACGACGGCCGCGGACAACTCTGTGGGCTGACGCAAGAGGGACAGATTCCTGAAATTCCTCCCGAACCAAGCCGCGACTCAGTCGCAACTGCTTCGGACCTGGTTGTCCGGAAGCCAGTGATGCCGAGGCGTGGCTCCAGTCAACAGCTCTCCGCAAAACATCAGTATGCCCACCTTGGGGTCACCCAAGACACGTGTAGGCAGTTCGGCCGGAAGCCAGTCGATATACGGATTCTGCAGATGCTGTCCAAGACAGATGCCACACGGCAGGGAGCTGCTCTCCAAGCAACGGGCGAATTGGGCTCAATCACACTCAAGCAGGAAGCGCGCTTCCGATTCTGATACGACTCCGCCGCGACCCGCAAAGTTCAACGCTGATGATTCACAGGCGGCGGGTTGTTCTTATTCTGCAATGGAGGGGGAGCGATGATTGAGCACCGAACAAGCCGACGAATTGAGAATTGAGGCAGATCCCAAACTGGCGTCAGTGTTCGAAGTCAATGTCCTGCGTTCTCCCGGCAAGGAGGAATACACGCGGCTCTGCTTCTTCAGCAAGCGCGGCTTCAAGTATCGGGAGCCGTTTGCCGATCGCGTTCAGGCTCACAGGGTCATGTCTTCGGCCCTGTCGGATCCGGTCCGTTACGAGAGCGTCATATCGATTGATTCCTCTTGCGCGTCAACGCTGCCCGACGCGCTGGCCAGGCCGCCCGAGACGGCGCCCGTCCTCATTCCGTCGGATGAGCCGGTTCAGCTCCGCGTTTTCGTGGATCGAAGCGTGGTCGAAGTCTTCGTAAACGAACGACAGTGCGTGGCCGTCAGGATCTATCCTGGGCACCGGGACAGCAGGGGAGTCTCTCTGATGTCACGTGGCCGGGAATCGGAATGGTAGTTAGCAGATAGGGGCTAATGCTTCAAGCGTCCAAAAAATACAGGTAAAACAACCACATACAATGGCAGTGTGGCAATGGCATTGATGGTGATGGCAATTATGGCAGGTTGTGTAATTACAACACACACGGCAATCAACAGTAGCATTGCAATAATCAAATAGAATAGCAGCGTACCCCTGTTCTTGAGGTTGACAGTAAAACCGTTGAGCATAAAGAATGTCCTTTGTGCTTTATGGTGCTGTTTATTAGTCTTAACAAACAGCAAGGTTAAGGCCCGTGTTTCAGAAGAAGGCAGGTCTACCATTATAGCTCAAAGGAGGTTCGTTGTCAAGTTTGATACGCAGGGTTGGGGATTAATGGGTTAGGCTTGGTAAAATTGCCATGCAATGTAAACAAACAACAACAGAAGCAATGCCATAATAAACCTGAACAGTCTGGATGGTGGGTGGCGTTTTTTAAAGTTGCCAAGGACACCGGCAGCTAGTGAAGCAATAAATTTGTGCAGAAAGTAGGGGAGCCTTGACAGGAGCCCATAGAGGCAGCCTTTCATGGCGGCACTCATATTTGAAACTTAAGATGAGTTCTTGGCGACGTGATTGTATGTGACCAGCACAGCGATCAACAGCACCGAAATGTGTCAGAGCGACACATTCGACCCGGGCACGATGGATCGCGAACTCGGATGGGCAAACAAAGTGGGATTCAACACCTGTCGTGTGTTTCTCCAATATTTGGTATGGCAGCACGATCCCGAGGGGTTGACAGACCGAATCGACCATTTCCTGCAGGTAGCCAGCAAGCACGGCATTTCCACCATGTTCTTTCTGTTCGACGACTGTTGCCGGAAGACAACCTTACTTGGGCAAACAGGACGAACCGGTTCCCGGTGTCCACAACAGCGGTTGGACGCCAAGTCCGGGCCACGAACGGGTAGTTGACCGGACCGTTTGGGCCGGGTTGGAGGAATATGTCACATCGGTTGTCTCTCGTTTCTGTTCCATTAATCGGCACCCTTCGGCACCGACGCTGGTAATTCGCTCTCGGTTGATGGGGGCGCGGTTGCAGGCCCCCGCAACTCGAGTCCGGGTGGAGCAGTCCCCACCGCTGTCCTGGTTCGTTCGGCGAGCAGGGCACGCACGTCCCTGTAGGGTGTGTACAACGTAATCTCCTCGTCGTACAACCTCGCCAGAATATTGCAGGCGGCATTGGTGTCCGCGTCCAGCACAACCCCGTCGAGACAGTAAAACCGGTCCCAGCGACGATGGCCCTGCAACAGGCCCGTGCGGGAGTCGATTTGCGATGTGTAGGCCGGATTGACCAAGGCCAGCGCAGAACCTCTGCGCCGAGATATCGAGGTTAGGGTGTCCGCCATCACACCCTTGACCCAGCCGTGCAAACGACGGTTGGTGTCCTTATGGCGGTACTTGGCAGACTTCATGGATGCGGACAGGTCCTCGCAGGCGATGGTGTCCGCCTTGTTGACCACGGCGTGGGCGGCCTGGCACAGCAGGTTGCGCGCCCTCTTGTTGTGTCGGCGCTTGCGCTGGTTCCACTTGTTGCGGCCCAGGTTGTGCCGCCGGATGTTGTCGGCCTTACGGTGGTTGCCCTTGGCCTCATGCTTCTGCTCG
The DNA here is from genome assembly GCA_012271135.1 of Caldilineales bacterium. Classification (GTDB taxonomy): domain Bacteria; phylum Chloroflexota; class Anaerolineae; order Caldilineales; family Caldilineaceae; genus Bin34. The sequence continues at coordinate 43,200 of JAAXGZ010000006.1, forward strand.
ATGTCCCGGAGCCGGTTGCGCCGTTGGCCCTTGACCTTGCGCTGGTCGCTCTCCGCGGACAACAGGTCGCCCAACCCTTCGCCGTGGCGCGTCCCGTCGCTGTCCGTGTAGGCTTCGGTGTAGCCCTTGTCCACCCCGACCGTGGCATTCCCGCAGGGACGCGTGCTGCACACCTGTGCCTCGTCCACGGCGTAGTGGATTTCCACTTGGCCGTGGTCCCGCAGGAGGATGCGGAGGGTGCCCGAAGGCAAGCATGTGCCCTTGAGCGGAATAGCGATGCGCTGGCTGCGTTCCAAACCCTGGAGGTACACCCAGGCCCGTCTGTGCCAGACCTTGGTGGTGTAGGAACCCGCGTCGGCCACGATCTGGTTCGTCACATGGGACCGTCCGCCGCGCCATGACTTCCGCATCTGCCGGTGCAGGAACGGATCCTCGGTCCAGCGGTTCCGCTTGAGCAGGTTGTACAGACGCTCGCGTTCCGCCTTGTCACCCCGCGTGCGGTGCCGGATGACTTTCTTGACCGGCACCTTGGCCGCCTCCCGCGCCGCCGCGATGTCCCCCAAGGCATCCGCCAGCGCGGCCTTGCCCAAGCGTGCCGGCAACCCGTGCCAGTCATACCCCTCGGCCATCCAGGCATCGCGGATGTCGTAGGGGGATTGCAGGACCGTGGACACCCCGCTGCACCGTTGCCACGCATCCACGCGCACCTGTCCGCACAGGACGGCGATCCGCGCCAACCAGTCGTACTTGGCCGCGTTCAGCCCCTGGCTGCGCAGGAGGCGCGTGACCTTCTCAGCCATCGGTGGCGGCTTCCCGGATCTGCTTCCGGTACCGGCGCAGGCCGGGCAGACGGCCGGAGAAGGTGTGGACCACAGCCATCAGGTCCTCGACCCACTCCGCCTGTGGGGACAGGCTGGGTTGGTTGACCACGCGGATCTCGCAGCCGTGGCTCTCGGCGAAGTACGCGAACCAGTCAAACCCGAACCGGCAGAGACGGTCCTCGTGGGCCACCAGTAGGAGGCCCAGATCCCGCTTCTCAATCCGTTCCATCAACGAACGGAACACGGGCCGCTGGAAGTCCAGGCCGCTGCCGATTTCGGTCAGCCACTCGTCCACCGCCAGGCCCGCCCCCAGGCAGAACGTCCCCATCGCCTGCTGCTGCGACCGCAGATCGTCCCCTTGCGCCCGACTGGACACGCGGCAGTAGACCACGGTGCGCCCAAGCTCGGGCGGGTCGCGTTCCACACCGAAGAACCGATCCACATCCGCATCCGTGTAGTAGCGGTGGCCGGACGGGGTGCGGCGGGCAGGCAACTTGCCGTTCAGGCTCCAGGCCTTGACCGTGTTCTTGTGCACCCCAATCCTGGCCGCGAACGCCGCAGCGCGGTAAATCTTCATGTCACACGATACCACATCATATCTTTCAGTGTCGATATGTTGTGCTAGACACATGATCCCAGGATGCGCGGGTTGTTGCCTGGGATCTCTACAACGAGCCAGGAGCCGCAAACATGGGCGATCAAAGCCTCCCGTTGCTATGCGAGGTTTTCCAATGGGCGCGCGGAACCAAGCCCCAGCAACCCCTCACCGCAGGCATCTGGCACCCTGACCTCATCGCGCTGCGTGAAGTTGTAACTGAGCAATCCGATATTCTGACTTTCTACAACTACGATGACTTGGAAACGCTGAGAGAACAGGTCGATGACCTAACCTGAAAAACGCGGCCGGTTAGGATAGAGGTGTCCTTGGCAACGGAGGAATCCCTGATGCGCGGTCCTCCCAATCCCCAACGCAGCATGCTGGCCATCGTGGACCTGGAGGAGCGGATCCCCCAAGACCATCCTTTGCGGCGGATTAAGGAGTGGCCGATGCGGCCCTGGCACGGCTGTCACCGGTGTTCGACGGCAATACTGAGGGTTTGGGCCTAAGCGCAACCCTCCACAACGTGCATGAAGCGCTACTCACCCAGGCGACGGCCGCGGTGCGCAACTGTCCTTGTGAAGAGGGTTGTCCCGCCTGCGTCGGCCCGCGACGGCCGAGCGGACCGAAAGCACCTTGTGCTCGCGCTGCTGGCTACCCTGACGCGGGATTGACAGGTTTACGGCAAAACCTACCGATTACGACCAGATACGGTCGGCCAAAAACTCGGCCACCCAGAGCATCAGACCAAAGGCGAGAGCACACGGCACACCCAAGACGCCGCCGACAAGCGTGAAAAGTGCTATTTGGATGGGACGAATGTCTGTAGCCGACAAATCGAGGAACGCCACACCTCCGAACATCGCAGCGCCCATTAGGCTGCCAACGGCAAGCAGGAATGCCCATCTTGCCGAACTATGAGCAAACGACAACAGACTCATGTCGATAGTCCCTTCGATTTCGGTTCTAGCGGGATTTTAGCTGCGGAGCGGTTGAAATTCTAGTCCTGTGGTCATGCGGCACTGTTTCAATCTCGTTGATATTGGTTCCGGGCCATTAGGGGGCCATCCTCCGTACAAGCGGATTCCATGCGTCGCTTCAGGCCATGCTGAGGGCCATCAGGTGCACGAAGTTTAGGGACACCGCCCCGTTGACAATGAACGGAGACCCGTATCAACGAGATTGAAACAGTGCCGGCTTGTCCAAGGGCGAGGAGCCCTTGACAATTGGCTTGCTTCAAAAACCAAAAAGGGTTCCTCGCCGTCGACTTCATCCCTGCCCCCTGTTGCGGGGCGTGTGCCTGGCGGTGCAACGACACCTACCCCCGCCCCACCTGGTTGTCCGCGGCCAGTCGCATCCAATGCTGGCAGTGCAAGGTGCTGCCGCCCGACGCGACCTCACGCCAACGTCCGCAGACCTTCCGGAAACCGTTGGCCGACCTGTAGTACACAGCGTCAGTTGCTGGAGCCTGTCCGGCAGTCCCACACTGTGGAAATGGCTACGGAGAGGTGTAAAGGGACCAAGGCTTCGACTGGGTAGGTTGGCTCACGGTCCTGGCAAAGCGCGGTGTGTGGGGACGACGACCGACGACTATCCGGTGTACAGGCCGCGCGCCCTGAGTCGGCACACCCGGGGCACCGGCAAGGCATCCTTGACCTGCCTGGACGAGATCTTGCTGCCGCGCCTGGACCTGGAGCGCCTGGTCCTAGGGCAACCGAGGGAGGCGGGACCGATTCTGCTGGCAATCTGGGAGCGGTGATGCAGGGGTGCTGTGCGCCCGAAGCCGGAGAGACGGCCCTGCTACGGCACCTCGTGGAATGGTGGAACGGCTTGTTGCGCAGCCACCGGAACCCCGCCGTACCCGCCTCCACCCACCGGCTTTGAGGGCTGGTTTGGACGCTTCAAGCCCAGGACCTGCCTGACGCGGGGGCTGAAAACGGAGGCGGGCACCCTGAACTGCGTGCACCTGATGGCCCGCGGCATGGACTGAAAGCGACGCACAGAACCCGCTTGTACGGAGACAACCAATGACGGCCCGGGACCAATATCAACGAGAGTGAAACAGTGGCCCGGTTGAGACACACATCAGTCTGTGGCATGCGACGAAGAATCAGCGGGAAACCTGCCAAGTCTGATCGGCGGCCACACCGGCATGGGTCTCAACGGAGCCGTCCGGCCAGGCGATGGTCACAGTGGCCTGCGCGGCGGAGCCCAGCCCGAAATGCAGGGACAGGTCGTTGCCGGCACCCAGACTGGAGCCGCTCTTGACTTCCTGCATCTGTACCGGTCCCCCTTCCGTTTCCACCGTGACCCGGGCCCCAATCGCGTCTCGGTTCACCCCTTGGCCACCGATCAGGCGCACGGTCAGCCAGTGATGGCCGGCACCTTCCGCGCCCTGGTTGCGATAGAGCGTGAAGCCTTCATTCCACTCCGTGACGACGAAATCCAGCCAGCCGTCCCGATCGTAGTCGGCGTAGGCTGCCCCCATGGTGGGACGGGGTTGCTCCTTCCAGGTTTTGGGCGTCACATCCTGGAAGGAACCGTCCTGCTGATTGTGATAGAGGTAGTTCTGCCGCTCAAACAACATGTCCATTAGGGCCCCCGGTTCCAAGGCTCGCGGCTTCACCGTGGTCGCCGCCAGGAACAGGTCGCGCCAGCCATCGTTGTCGTAGTCGAAAAACAGGGCGCCCCAACCCGTCACACCGTTTTCGTGTACCCCGACGCCGGCCTTGTCTTCGGTATTCGCGAAGCCGCCGGTACCGTCGTTGGTCAACAGGGTCATGGGGCGGACCATGTTGGAGAAGTACATGTCCAAATCGCCGTCGTTGTCGTAGTCGTTGACGGCCAGGCCCATGCCGCTGGTGACAATCCCGGCACCCGTCTCGGGGCCGGCGTCGTGCCAGCACCAGCCCTCGCAACCGGGCCCGTCGTTGCGCCACAGGACGTTGCCGATCGGATTGGCGTACTCGTCGTTGACGACATAGACATCCAGATCGCCGTCGTTGTCGTAATCTAGGAAACTGCCGGCAAAACCAGCCCCCAGCAACCGATCGCGCGCCATCGTGTGGGACAGGTCCGTGAACGTGCCGTCCCCGTTGTTCCGGTACAGGCGATCTTGATGCGTCTCGAAATCCACGGACTTGCAGTCCGGCAGGCAGGTCCAGTTGACAACATAGAGGTCCAACCAGCCGTCATTGTCGAAATCGCCCCATGCAGCCGACTGTCCCTTGGCGGTATCGCCCACGCCTGCCTCCGCCGTGACATCGGCGAAGCCCTGCCCCGCCAGATTGCGCATGAGGGTGTTGGCCTCCTTGTTCAGGATGTACAGGTCCAGCCAACCGTCGTTGTCGTAGTCGGACCACACGGCCCCGCCGCTCACCTGTTTCGGAAACGCCAGCTGGTCGGACCACGGGGACACGGCGAAGCGGCCGTCCTGCAGGTTGCGGTACAGCACGTTGGGGGCCAGGTTGCCAGTCACGAACAGGTCGACCCAGCCGTCGTTGTCATAGTCTCCCCAGGCCTGTCCCACGCCCAGATAACCCTCAACACCGTCCATGGCGAATTCACCCCGGTGGACCGCCTCGATTCCCGCACTGCGGGTGGCATCCACAAAAGCACGGGAGGGAGGGCCGTGGACAATGCCGAACTCCGGCTCCGGCACGGGCGGAATCACGCAGGCTGCCAGTACCAGCAGGGCAACTCCCCCTGCCAGCAAATGCAGGAAACCTTTCATGCTATCTATCCTTCCTTAGGGTCTTGGGGGCGGTACATGCGCGGGTGCGCCGGCACCGAGCCCTCGTAATGGGCCATCACCGCCTGCACGGCACGGCGCAGTTCGGGATTCCAACTTGCAGGCAGCGTCTGTGATTTCTCCACCATCTGCCGCCGGGTAGCTTCGGGCAACGAAGGGAAGTCCGGTTGATACCACAGGGTAATGACGGTGCGCTCCTCGTCACTCTGGTTCCCGTGCGCCGCATGCAGCAAACGCGCATCCCCCAGCACCAGGTCTCCGGCCCGTACCGGCACGTCAATCTCGTCCGGCCGCGGTCGGAACTCCGGCCGATTGGCATCCTCCATACGGTGCAATTCCTCGGAGTGGGGCTGTCCTATCACCTCGTGCAAGGGATTGTGCCGGTAGTGCGAACCAGGAATCACGCGCAGGCAGCCGTTGTAGCGGGAGGTGTCCGTCAGGTAGTACATGGCGAACACCTGCTGCGGCGCCGACTGAAAATCCTCCGGTTCCACCCAGGTAAACCAGTCGTAGTGCCAAAACAACTGCGGACTCTGCGGCGGCTTGCTGATTACGTATCCGTCGGTGAAAGTCACATCCGTGTATCCCAGCTGCTGCAGGCAGTCGAACAGGCCGGGATGCAACACCAACTCGCCCCAAATTTCGTCCTCCACCCCCCCAAAGCCAAACATGCTGCCGGTGGACCGGTGCCGGGCCCGGTCGGCCGCGGTCCTCGGTGCTATCAACCTGGCGGTGGCCGAACGCAGGTCCTGGAGTGTTTCCGCATCCAGGACATCGGGAAAGATACAGTAACCCTCTCGGTGCAGTTGGTCCCGCTTGCTCGGTGCCTGGATGTCCATGGGCAGTTGTCCTCTGTGTTGGTGGGAGTCGTGTACTGGTCCCGAAGACGGTTACCCCTTGACCCCGCTGATGACCACACCCTGGATGAAGTAACGCTGAGCGAAGAAGAAGAGCAGGAGACACGGGGCCATGGTCAACAGGGACACGACCATCAGATGGGCCCAGGTACGCACAGGACCCCAGCCGGCACCCGATGCGGATTGCCGGTAGAACTGGATGGCAATGGCCAGGGTGTGTTTGTCGGGGGAATTCAGGTAGATGATCGGCGCCAGGAAATCGTTCCACTGCTCAAGGAAGGTGAAGATGGTCACGGTGGCCAGGGCGGGAATGGACAGGGGCAGGATCACCCGGGCAAAGATGCCGAAGTGGCTGCAGCCATCAATGCGGGCAGCATCGTTCATTTCCGACGGGACCGTCATGAAAAACTGGCGCAGCAAAAATATGTAAAAAGCACCCAAACCCAGCCAGTTGGGCACGATCAAAGGCAAAAATGTGTCAATCCAGCCCAACCTTGTAAAAAGTATGTAGGTGGGAATTAGGGTCACATGGTAGGGAATCATCAGCGTGGAGAGGACCAGTACGAACATGGGCGTGCGCAGCCGAAAGCGCATACGGGCGAAGGCATAGGCCGCCAGCGAAGTACTCAGTAGCCGGCCGACGATTACGGATACGGTGATGAACAGCGTATTCAGCAGCGAGCGGAAGAAGGGAAAGCTCTCCAAGGCATGCGTGTAGTTCTCCCAGCGAATGCGCTCGGGTATCCAGGTCGTGGGAATGCTGAAAATTTCGTGTTCGGCCTTCACCGAACTCACCACCATCCACAGGAAGGGAACCATCAGCATGGTTCCCACCGTCGCCAAAATCAGATAATACAGCGTATGGGTCATTACCATGTGCACACTGCGCCGCTGCCGCCAAGCGGGCAAGGATTGCAATTGAGTACTCACGCAGCACCTGGATCGATTCTGGTCGGGAGCAAGGAAATCAGTTGAGGATTGGCCAGATGACGTCTCCCACCCTTGGGTGGCATCATTTGGATTGATCTGCCTGATCCGATTCGTAATAGACCCAACCCGATGTCTTGAAGACAATGATAGTGAAAATCAGGATGATGAAAAAGAGCACCCAGGCCAAGGCGGATGCATAGCCCATTTTGTGGTACTTCCAGCCTTGGCGGTACAGAAACAGGACGTAAAACAGAGTGGCGTTGGCTGGCCCGCCATTGGTGATCACAAAGGCGTTTGTGAACACCTGCCACGAACCAATGATCCCAATGAGCAGGTTGAAGAAGATCACCGGGGTGGTCATGGGCAACGTTACATGCCGGAAACGGTTCCAGGTGCCGCCTCCATCCAACTCACAGGCTTCGTACAGGTGCGTAGGCACTCCCTGCATGCCAGCCAGATAGACGACCATACCGCCACCGATTCCCCACAGGCTGGTGAGAATCAGGGTGGTCAGGGCCCAGTCGGGGTCCGTGAACCAAGCAGGACCTGCAATGCCTACCAGGCGCAACAGATTGTTGACAATTCCACCGTCTGGATCGAACACCCAAACCCACATCACGGCCACGGCCACGCCCGACACGACTGCCGGAAGGTAGAAGATGGTGCGCCAAACAGCCAGCCCGCGCACTTTCTGGTTCAGCAACAGGGCGACCAGATATCCCAGGGTTACGATCAGCGGTACGCTGGCAAAGGTGTAGATTGCCGTAATGCGCAGAGACTTCAGGAACAGCGGATCGTCCGCGAACATCGTCTGGTAGTTGGCCAAGCCCACCAGTTTGGGGGGCTGGAGAATGTTGTAGTCGGCCAACGAGAAATAAAGGGAGGCCGCCAACGGCCCCACCAGGAACAGCAGGAAGCCAAGGATCCAGGGCAGGAGGAAGAGGTAGGCCTCCAGTTCCTCGCGCAAACGCATGCTCATGAGTTGCGCCTATGGGTACAAAAACAGACCCGCCACCGTCACCCTAGACTTCCGGGCAACGGTGGCGGGGAATTGGCTTATCCCCCATTCAGGGACCTAGCCCAACAAGGGATCCGCCTGTGCCTTGACGTTGGCCAGCGCTTCTTCCACAGACCGGTCACCATTGAAAATCAAGGCGATTTCCGCACTGAGAATGTCCTCGATTTCGGTGCCGTGGGGGCCCAAGGCATAGGCACGTGCCACGCCATCCTCAAGGGCCGCCTCCTGACGGGCGATGATCAACTTCCACACATTGGACTGTGCTTCGCTTTCGGCTTCCGGAATAATCCCATGGGGGTTGTAGGCGGGAACAGTACCCACCGCCACGAACTGTTTCTGGCCTTCCAGTTTGGTAGCGGCCCAACTGATGAATTCGTAGCCTGCATCCTGGTGGTCGGATGCCGAGTTGACAACCCAACTGTTGCCCCCGTATTTGTTTGCCCGGCCTTGCTGGAAAGGTGGTGTGATGATGCCCCAGTCAAAATTCGCCTGTTTCATCACACCATAGATGTTCCAATTCCAGGTAATGGCCACCTTGCCGCTGAGGTAGGAACCATCGGGTCCGATCACGGCTTCGTCGTCCGGGCGAGTGCCGACGTTGTGCTTCAGTTCGAAGTCCACCAGGTATTGGAATGCCTCAACGACCTCGGGATCGGTAAAGAGGCTCTCCGTGGGTCTTTCGTGGGTGGTATCGTCAAAGAATTCACCGCCATTGGTCCAGACCATGTCCCGGTAGGCACTGGAATGGAGGCGGCCCAACGCTATTCCCCACTGCTCAAACGAACCGTCGTCCATGCGCTTGGTGGTGGCAACCGCAGCTTCCACGAGATCGTCCCAGTTCCAGGTCATGAAGTCATCATGGCCCCATTCGGGAGTTTCGATGCCCGCTTCGCTCATCAAATCCTTGTTGACCCACAGGTTGGCGCTGTCCGGGTGCCACTGCGGCAAACCGTAAGCCACTCCTTCCCAGCCGGTGTCGAGGGCCGGATCGATTGCCCACAATTCTGCATCAATGTCCGGATCGCCATTGAGGTGTTCGGTCAGGTCAGCGCCCACACCCTGAGGCAACAATTCCATGAACTGACCGGCATTCATGAACATGACATCGGCGGCCGTGCCAGCTGCCACCGTGGTGGGAATCTTGGTGTGGTAGCCATCCCACGGAGCCGGTTCGTTGGCGACATCATATTGCGGATGCTGTTCGGCGAAGGCAGCCATGGCATTGTCGAAGGCTTCACCCCACCAATGGGTAATGCGCAGCGGTTCCGGAGCCATGGCGGCATCATCGGCAGCCGGGACCGTCGGTGCGACACAGGCAGCCAAGGCACTTCCTGCAATCGTCAACCCGGTCAACGACAGAAACCGGCGACGCGACATTGAGGACATACCATTCATGCTGTTCTCCTTGCAAGATCGGTCTTGTGTGGAATTGAGACTGAATTGCCTACGGAGGCCGCGGATCATACCACCGCATAACCCACTGGGCAACGCCTACCTTTGATTGCAGCAACCGGCATAGTGTCACTTTTGTTGATATTGGCCCGAGTCCACAGGCGACAGACATGTCATGCTCAGTGTCGCCAAAACACTCGGTGTCGAACACGGTGGAACACAGGGATCCGGTCCGTCTACAGTGGGTGAAGGTCCGTAGCAATGAGAATAAAACTGTCTCCGGGTGATCTCCAAGGCAAGTCAGGGGAACTATAGCCCCTGTTACCCTGCGGGCATCGGCTTGAGGGAGACCACCGATGTCCGTGCCCCTGCCCCTGGCGCAGTTGTTTGACCGCTTTCCCAACGATGCTGCGGCGGAACGCTGGTTTGTCCGGGAACGCGGGCCCGATGGGGTTCGCTGTCCCTCCTGCCATTCGAATGACGTTCAGGCCCGTGCGACGCGCAGGCCCCAGCCCTACCGCTGCCGGCACTGCCGCCGGGATTTCCCCGTCAAGACCGATACGGTCATGCACGGCTCCCACCTGGGCCTCCGGATCTGGACCATGGCCATCCACCTGCTGACATCCCGGCCCAAGGGCGTGTCCAGCCGCCAGCTGCACCGGGACCTGGGAATTTCCTGCAAGGCGGCCTGGCACCTGTCGCATCGCATCCGGGAGGCCTACGGCACGGACCCGGAGCTGTGCCAGGGTCCGGCCGAGGTCGACGAAACCTACGTGGGCGGCTTTGAGAAGAACAAGCACGCGGACCGGGCGCGGTGCCGTCGGCAAGACCCCGATGGCCGGTCTCAGGGACCGGCCGTCCCACGCAGTCCCTGTGGCGGTGGTGCCCGGCTCTACACCGACGAGGCCGCAGCCTACAGAGGCTTGGACGAGTACCGGCACGCCAGCATCAACCACGGTGATGGCGAGTAGGGCCGGGGTCCGGTGCACACCAACGGCATCGAGTCGTTCCGGGCCTTGTGCAAGCGGGGGTGCCGGGGCACCTGCCACTCCATGAGTCCCAAGCACCTGCACCGCTACGCCCGGGAGTTTGAGGGCCGCCACCACCACAAGGCCGACGGCGACCTGGCACACATGGCCTGCATCGTGCAGGGCATGGAGGGTCGACGGCTCACCTGCTGGGAGCTGACAACGGGCTAGCCGTGGATTACGCCCAGATCCCCGTTGTCGGTTGCGCCTTCGGCCTGCATGATCTCACCGCTCCGCCGTCTCGCCTGCGGAGCGCATGGGCGCGCCAGCCAGGGCATCCCCTGGCACCGCATGCGCAACCACAGGCCGCAGCTTGGCTTAGCATCGGAAACAGCGGCCATGGCCAGCCCTCCTGGAAAATCGGGATTGGGTCCAACCACACCCATACAGGATGCGTCCCATGACACGCAAGGAACCCAGCCTGCACGCCACGCCGGAGGCCTTGGTACGGGCCGTGGTCCAGACACGGCCCCGCGTGCCGGAGGAAGTCCGGATCTTTGGGGAAGCGGTGGCCGCCCAGCGTACGGCCCGTCGGCTCGCCCGCGTGGTCCCGAATGTCTCCGTCGTACCCTGGCAGGACGGCCATGCCGTCCTCGCCGACGGCTGTCCCTACTTCACCAACGGGCGAGTCTCCCTCAAGCCGATGCCCGCAGGGTAACAGGGGCTATAGTTCCCCAAAAAAGCGCGGGACCGGGCAGCCTAGCGGCTTTCCGACGAGCCCGCGGCCTGGCCGGGAGCTGACGGTGCCCGCAAGCCGACGGCTGTGGCGGCACCGGCTGCGGCCCGTGGCCGCGGACCTCAAGCAGGTGTTGGCCTAGTCGCACTGGCGCCGGTGTCACCCGTGGGTGGCCCTGCACTGCCACTACAGTCGGCAGCAGGCCACCACCCTGTGAAT
>JAAXGZ010000088.1 GCA_012271135.1 Caldilineales bacterium
CTGCTGCCGCACATCCCGGAAGAGGACGCGGCGCCGGAGTAGCCAGTCGGGCGCCGCCCTCGGACTGCCACACCCACCGCAGACCCGCCGCACAAGGGGCGGGCCTGCCCTATTGGGACCCGCGGCTGCCAGCAATGAGACACGATGAAGATGGAGATCTTCGACTTGGAAAATTGCGTTCCGGCAAGCTGACGAATGCTGGCCCACACCCTCAGGAAGGGCCACGGACGGTCCGGGATCCGGAACTGTGGCCCCCCGCACGGTTCCGGGTGGAGCCCTGATACTTTCGTCGGCAGCACGCGGCAGCCGCAGCTGGCAGCCCACCTCGACTGATGCTAGGCCACCGTGCGCACCCTGCTCCACTACTTCCGGGAACAGGTCCTGAGTTCATCTGCCCGAACCACAACCGGCAAGCCGTGTTCAGCCTTCCCCAGGGCAGCCTTCGCCAACTCTGTCCAAAGGCTAAGAGGATCCACTCCGGCTACTGCGACCATCGGCCGGTCCGACACAATCCCGCAGACGTTGACCGCCACTGCCACCCCTTCGCCGTTCGTTGCACAACCCGCGGGGCAACCGCGCACCTGCAGAATCGACACATCCCTGAGCCGCAGGAAGGCCTTGCCCGAATTGAGAAATCCTCCGCGAAAACCGGGCCTGGTCATTTGGGGGTGCCTGACACCCCGCCGGCCTCCGTCTCCAGACGCTGTCCCCTGAGGCATAGCAAAAGGGTGGCCGTTACCGCAAACGGCTGCAACACGGCCGGAATCAACAGCCAGGCCGCGCCCCCGACCAGGCGCGCCCCCAATGTCAAGAGCCACATCAGGGCCAATAGGCCGAAGGAAACGGTCGGCCAGCGAAAGGTCAAGGCCAAGCCGTATTGCAATGAGCGGCGCACAGGCAGATCGAAGAGGGCCTGCACGGTCAATGCATGCAACGTCACGACTGCCAGGACCAAGGTCACGCCCAAGTTGGCGACAACCCCGGCAGTCACAAACACTGGTGGATTCGAACTTTGCAGGTTCGCGGCGGCCACCCAGAGGTTGAGGGCCAGAAACAATGGAAGACTCGTGAACAGGGCTTGCGGATACCGGGTGAAGAATATACGCAGGACATCCAACCAAGGAGTCGAGCGGCCTGTCGCCGCGCGCCCCACCGGATGGCTGAACGCCATCCACAGGGGAATCGGAAGCAGCCAGGCCAACAATGCTGCGACCGGCACATGGCCCGAATTCATCATCACCCACCATGCTGGCAGCACCGCCATGGTCAGGAGCAGCGCCTGGCCGGCCAGGCGCAAGGCTTCGGACCAGATCAGTTCAGCGGTGAATCGGACATACGTCCGTTCATCGATATGGACATCCTCCAAACGTATTGGCACGGGCATTGCCATTCGCCTCAAACTGCCATTGTCGGTCATAACCCGCTTGCCGGAAAGGTGTCGCGAAATTATGGCGGGCTAATGTGGAGCGATCAGGTATTGGCGGCACAAAGCTGTTCCTTGAACCTGCAGGTTCTTGGTGCTTCGCTCTCGGTTGACCGGGTGCGGGTACGCGCGCCCTGCAACTCGAGTCCGGGTGGAGCAGTCCCCACCGTCAGCCGGATTGTCACCGGCGACACGGTTCCCCATGCCTGGCAAATCCCTCCCGATACGCCGGCTTACGGGAGGGTCCGCTGTCGCGCGTCCATCGTTCGACCGATTGCGATGCCGGGCATGGCTGTGGCCCTGTGCCTGCGGCCGGGAACCTCCCGACCGTGTGTTGGCGACGGAACCTCCGCCTCAACATCTTCATGACACAACAAAGATCGCCAAGGAACTGACGGCTTGTCCATGCTCTCAACAACGTGGGCACCTGCTCACCGGGACCCCATCGGACATCCCCCGGTTCCGTGAGCGGTTCGTCCGTCTTTGCTACCGCACCCATTCCCACGCCAACGGCAACAGTACCGGCTTGGTTTGGCATGCGAAACGGCTTGCTATTTGATGCCGCCGGTAAAGCCGATGCTTTCGATCATGCGCCGTTGCAGGACCAGAAAGGCCAGCAGCACCGGCGCCACGCCCAAGGTAATCCCGGCCATGATCACCGTCACGCTGTTCTGGGAGTATTGGCCGCGCAACATGGTCACGCCCAGGGGCCAGGTGAACTTCTGCCAGTCGTTGAGAAAGATTAACGGGAAGAAAAAGGCGTTCCAGGTGCCCGTAAACACCACGATTGCCAACGTGGTCAGGGCCGGGCCGATCAACGGCAGCATAATCTGAACCAGGATCCGCACGGGGCCTGCTCCGTCCATGCGCGCGGCGTCCTCCAGTTCATCCGGGATCGTCAACAGGTACTGCCGCAACAGAAAGACACCGAAGATGTTGGTCAAGGCCGGCAGGATTAGGGCGGCGTGCGTATCGATCAGCTTGAAGAAACGCATTTCGATGTACAGCGGCACAATGGTGACCTGCGCAGGCACCATGAGCGCCGTCAACAGGACCACAAACAGCACCTCGCGGCCGCGAAACCGCAATCGGGCAAACGCATAGGCGGCGGCGGTGCAGGTGACGAGCTGGCCCAGCGTCACCAGAACGGCGATGTTCAGGCTGTTTAGGAAGAAACGCGGAATCGGCACCGTGGGGTGGAAAAGGACCTGTCGATAGTTTTCCCATCGCCATTCATGCGGCCAAAGCTGCGGGGGAATGCTGAAGGCCGTCTTCGGAACCTTGAGCGAAGCGCTCAACATCCAGACGAAGGGGAAGGCCATGAAGAGCGACAGCAGCAGGAGCGCGCCCACGGTCAACACCGTGGATGTTCGCAGGTAGCCCCGATTCCAGCGCAACCTGGACGACACGAGCGGCTTGGACATCACGGATTCGGACACTCTCGCCGGTTTATGACCTGCAACGCCCGGGACATGCCTGATTCGCGGTGCTCAGGCGCGACCTGCACTGGAGCCTCCTGGTTTGTACGCATGCAGCCAACCGGCACAGCCATTCGGCACCGGGCTACCGATAGAACACCCAGCGATCACTGGTGGCGAACTGCACCGCCGTCACCGCCAGAATGGCCAGGAACAGGACCAGCCCAATGGCGGCGGCATAGCCGAAGTCAAGCACCTGGAAGCCTTTCTCCCAGATGTACATCAGCACGGTGCGACTGGCATCCCCGGGCCCGCCCCTGGTCAGCACAAACGGCGAATCGAACAGCTGGAACACGCCGATGGCCCCCTTGACCAAAATGAAGAAGATGACGGGCGTCAGCATGGGCACGGTGATGCGGCCAAAACTGGCCCAACGGCCGGCCCCGTCGATGCGGCCGGCTTCATAGAGCTCAACCGGGATGTTTTGCAGCCCGGCCAGCAACAACAGCATGTTGAAGCCAACTCCGTTCCAAACTGTCATGATGATGACGCTGTTGCGCACCCAATCGGACGAGATCAGCCACGGAACCCGGTCGAGACCCAGCTTGACCAAGTACCAGTTGATGATGCCCAGATCCATGTTGAACAGATAGAGCCAGACGATCGAGATGACGGCGCCGGACACCAGGATCGGGAAGAAGAAGACAGCCCGGAAAAAGACCTTGAAGAACCGCGGTATGAAGCTGTTGAGGGCCACGGCCAGAATCAGGGCCCACACCAGGTCCAGCGCAATCATGCCCACCACGTAGTAGACGGTGTTGCCGAAGATCTGCAGAATGCGCTGATCCTCAATCATCTTGACAAAATTCTCGCCTCCCACAAACGAGGGCGGCGTCAACAGGTCGTAGCGCATGAAGCCCAACGCCAGGCCCCCCACGATTGGACCTATGACGAAGACGAGAAAGCCCACCACGGTGGGCAGGATGAACAACCAGGCGGTCAGTGCGTCGCGCCGCCGCAGCGACCGACCTCCGACACCGTCGCCGCCTCTTCGAAGCACCTGTCCCACTGCACCCATCGCGCGGCTACCCAGCAATTAGGGAAAAGCTCTACTGGAGAGAAGATGCAGGCGGGCAGTGTTCGTTGCCCGCCTGCAATCCGGAACCGTCACGCGAACTTGGCCGCCCAATCCTCGGGGCGACGCGCAACCATGTCGTTCAATTCCTGTTCGGTGCTGGCCAGGGCCTCGGCGATGCCCAACTCGTTGGCGAACACCTGCGAAAGATACCGGTTGCTGATCTGCTCCATCTCCGAGAACTCGGGGGGCGAGGTGACGGACATCACGGGAATGTCGTCCCTGTCAATCGACTCGTACCAAAGCCGGCCGCTGCGATCGTGCAGCGCCAGGAATTCCTCGGAATACCCAACGGACCGCAGTGAGGGAATGTTGGCTCCGGTGGACACGAAGTAGGCGATCGAATCCCGCTGCAGGAGCTTGGTTTCAAACTTCCATGCCGCTTCCGGATGCTTGGACGCCAGGAATATCGGCCAGGAGCCGCAACCCACTTCGGTGACCCTGCGGGTTCCCTTGGGCCAGTATTGGACGTCCCAGTCCCTGAACTCGTTTTGCAGGAAGCCGCTGAGCGGCCACCGCCCGGCCATCATCATGGCTTGCGTGCCGGCCTCGAAGTTGCCCGTATTCTGAGCGTCGGGCTTGGGCACGGATTCGTCCACGTACATCATGTCGTAGAGCAATTGAATCACTTCGGCATAGGCGGGATCGCCTTGCAGCGGGACCGACAGATCGTCGCCTCCCATGATCCCTTCCAAGCCGTTGTTGAACAGCCAGGGACACAGTCCGAAGGGGGAGGTCCAGAAGGAGAATCCGTAGTGGGTGGTGTTTGAACCGTCCTTCCTGGTCAACGCCATGGCATATTCGCGGAAATCGCTGAACGTCCAATCCTCCGGCGGCATCTCCAGCCCTTCCTCGGCCAGCCGGTTGATGTTGAACCAAATCATCATGTTGTTGTAGTCGTACGGCAATCCGTAGGTCTTGCCGCCATACACGAACACGCTGGCCAGCTCGGCGGATACATCGTTGAAGTAGTCGTCCAGTTCCGGGGTAGCCTGGATGTACTCGTCAAGCGGTCGGACCAGGTTCCGGGCCACGGCCAACCGGCCGCCCTCCGTCGGTATCTTGCCCATGTCCACGGTTTCCCCGCCGGCGATGATCACACTCAGCTTGTCGAAATAGCCACCCCAGCCGCCGGCTCCCACAACCCCCAGGAATTCGATCTCGATTTCGGGATGCTCTTCCTGGAATTCCGTCTTGATCGGGTCGTACAGCACCGCGCTGGAGTCGGAGGATTCGGTCGTCACGAAGACGATCTTTATGCTCTCGGCAGCGGTTCCGCCATCCGCCGAGGGAGCGGCCGGCACGCACGCCGCCAACACGCCGGCGGCCGAAGCCGTCGCCGCGGTCTTCAAAAAACTGCGTCTGTTGATGGACAGGGACATCCGGTCCTCCCGAGGCGACAGCCTCCATTGTGAACAAGGCGCACACCCATCGATCGCCGCCACTTGCATTGCCGCTGGTAAGGCCGCACAACCCAAGCCCAATCGTCGAAAGGGCCGCTGCCTGATGGCAATGGTAGCAAAGCGGAATCCGCGTCTAACTCCGGCGTCCATTGGCTTCGCGAGAGCCTTCCGAACAAGCCCCATCGGTGGGCATCAGCCCATGGCAGTCACCACCGGATAAGGAAGTTGAGTACCGCCTCCGCCACTACCCCCGGCGAACGTCATCGGCAGTTGCGTTCAAGAACAGAGCACATTGGGATTCCATCACTTTTGGGACGGGGTGGCGGTCTTGGGCCTGGGTACATGGCGGAGGTGCCAACCGACACGCGACTCTGGCTGACGCGGCCGCCGACCGTGGGACCGGGATGCGGCGGCGCCGGTGTGTCCGCAATTTCGACGCAGGGCAATCGCAAGACTGTGTTGCGGGGCGGCTTGTCCAGGATCGGGGACCCTTGTTGACACCATGGAGTCCCCGTCATGACCCCGTGCCCGGCCGCGTCCCTGCGGACCTGTCTGGAAGGCGTATCCGATCCCCGCAGCGCCCATGCCCGCAGACATCCACTCACGTCCCTTCTGTTCCCGGCCCCGGCCGCCGTCATCGGCGGGGCCGACCCCTGTTGACCGCGGTGAGGGCGCACAGGGGGATCGGGAACGGACTGCACTGGATCCTGGACGTGGCCTTTCGGGAGGACGAGGGTCGGGTGCGCACGGGCCACGCCCCCCGCAACCTGTGCCTGCTGCGATGCATGGCACTCAACCTGCTCCGGCAGGACACCACCGTCCAGTCCGGCGTGGCCATCCGGCGCCGCAAGGCCGGCCGCAATCTCGCCTACATGGAGCAAGTCCTGGGTCTTGCATAATCTTGCGATTGCCCTGAGTTTCGACGGCGAACGCCAAAGGGCTGCTCAGTTGTGTATTAGAATCAAGTTGTCCTTTGCGGGTGGGTGTCTGCCGGAACCGTGGATTGACTGCGACCCACCGGCTTCCCATCGACGAAGCCGACACCATTGCCGGTCCCACGTGGCAACTTGGCAAGGCACCGGTTGCCACCGTCCCGAAGGAGTTTTGGTCCCGGGCCCGGTGCGGAGTCCGCCAGCCACGACCGTGCAATCACCGAAACAACAGGCACATCCGGATGCTGCGCCGGCACGACCCGTCCAACAGTAGAGAGCAGCCGATGTCCAAGCCACACTCCGGAATGCGATACGCAAGCCTCCTGTTGGTGTTGCTCATCGCGCTCAGCCTGGTATTGGCGGGGTGCAACCGGAACCGCCGCAACCAACCGGAGGAAACAACTTCGGTGCCGCCCACGCCGGTGGTGGCGGACTCCGCACCGGTCCCGACCTTCACCCCGACCCCGGACATGCCCCCTGAACCCACGGACACCCCCGTGCCGCCGGAGCCGACGGCGACGGACACGCCGGAGCCGCCACAAACCGTCACCATTGTCCAGGCAAATCTGCGTCAGGGCCCCAGCACCTTCTATCCCATCGTGGGCCAGGTGCAGCAGAACGGCGCGGTCGAGGTGGTGGCCCAGTCCCCCGACCTGCAATGGCTGAAGTTGGCCAACGATGCCTGGATTTACAAGCCCCTGGTAACCGGTGTTCCTGCGGACCTTCCGATTGCCGCCGGTGTGGTGGCAACGCCGCAACCGACCGCACCTCCGCAGCCAACTGCCACCCCGACTCCGGTCCCGACATCCACACGCACTCCCACCCCCACCCCTATCCCCGCACGCGGCGACTGGGGCAAGGAAGTTCCTCTTGGGTCGGTGTTTGATGCGGACCACAATCCCAGAACGAGTCCGCCCATGACACTGGACGGGTTGTCCCTCAGGGTGGTGGAAGGGATTTACGACCAGGCCGACCTGGACTACCTCTTCGGCGAGACCGGCACCAATCGATGCAACCAGTGCTTCGCCGTCAAGGTTGCCCTGGAGAATGTTGGCGGCAACAACATTGAATACGTAGTCCTGGAGGACTTTTATCTTGTCAAGCGCGTGGCAGCCAACCCGGCTCCTATCAAGGTGGCTTCCCCCGTGGAATGTGCCGAGGACGCCATGCCCAGCCAAACCAACCCCAACAATCTGGTAAAGCTGACCAGGGGCGTAGGACACGTCATCGAAGAAAACATTTGCTTCCCCGGAGTGCCGGATGAAGAGACGATCATCCGAGAGACGCATTACCTAGTCTACGAACCGAAGTTCATCTACGATCCCGCAGGGACTCCAACGCCTACACCAACGCGTCCGAAGGGCGATCGTGACTTTGTCGTCCAGGATACTTCTGAAACCATTCAGGACCATCGAACGGGTTGGAAGGTGTACTACGCTCTGCGGTAGGAGCTTATACCAATCCATCATGATTGGATTACCTGAGTGTCGATGGGCAGGACCGTCAGGGTCTCCCGGAGCCAGGCCCGGCCGCACAGTTGCCACACCCGCGCCGGGTGGGCCTGGCAGGCCCACCACAGCCGCCCCGTCACTGGATCAATGGCAACCGCCACATAAGGTGTAGGACCAGCCGCCTCGCGTCGTCCCACACAATCCCCTGGCCCGCCGTCGGTCCTTCCCCCCGGCGCACCAACCACAGCGCAGGCAGCCGCATGCGTACTTCGGTCACCTTTTCCGCCCGGTACTGCGCATGCAACGCCGCGACCGTATCCGCGGCCGCCCAGACGATGGCCGTCTTGCGAGCCATGGCCGGTCCTCCCTTCGCAACCGTCAACATGAAAAGTACTGATATTGCACTGGATTGGTATTAGTTCAAAGGCGTGGGACTTGCAGCAAGCCCCATGCCCAACCATCGCTGCGCGTGGATAAGGACACGCATCGGCACCAGTGGTTCATACATTGGAAAAACGGCACCGCCCCGATCTGTCGGTGTACTCCCCTGCCTCGATACCGGTCAAACAGCACCGTTGCCCCTCTCTGCCAGCAAGGCGGCCAGTTCCTCCCGAAGTCGGTGCAGGCCCTGCTGATCCACATCGGTCAGCTCCTCAATCGTTGACCATGATTCACCCTTGGCCAACATGCCTTCCACAAAGCGAATCTGCGTTCGAAGTACTCCCTCTCGGACCCCCTGCTCCAGACCCTGCTCCAGACCTTGCTCCCGACCCTGCTCCCGACCCTGCTCCCGGCCTTGTTCCAGACCCTGTTCCCGGCCCTCTCGTTCATGCTGTTGCTCCAGGAGCTTCAGTATCGTCACATCCTCGCTCGTAAGGCCGGGACGGCCATACCGTTCCCGGTACTTTTCCACTTCCGCGGTCAGGTCTGTCATGGCTGTCCCTCCGTACATGAACTTGAAGTAGCTCAGAATCGTCAACCTTTGGTCTCGGCTGTCGGGCGCAGCTTCGATCACGGCTATCAACGGCGCCAACAATTGAAGAAGTCGCCCGGCCTGGCGGCGGCGATGGTCGCTCAACAGCATCTCCATCGCACGACTGAACTCATCGCCGCGGGCATCTTCAAGCTGCATGTTCGTCAGCTCGATCAGGATGTGTGAAAAACGACACACCCCAGGCAAATCCCGCACCTTCGCATTGTACAAGTCCTCAAACCGCGTCGAAGGGCCCCAGCCCACGGGGCCGTGGTGCAGAACCACGCTCACGATCGGGCTGATGGACTGTGCTCGTGGACGCCACTCGCGCAGTTCCCGCTCCCAGATGCGGCCGTGATAGCGGTGCAGGCGCAAGCGCAACAACTCGTCCACCGTGGACTGGTGTTCGACCAGGAAATAGACGAACACGGGAATGCCGAACTCGTGTCGAACCTCGAACAGCAGGTCCGTCTCCGACCGTTTGAGTTCCGGTTCAACAAATGTGCCCGACCGACTCACCAACGTGGAGAGATCCAATGGCCCGATCACTTCCTCGGGCAGGCGCGCCTCCAGCCAAGCCCGGGCGGACTCTGGATACCCCATGACCCTGCGCACCAACGCGTCGTGCACCTGTCCCGGTCCTGTCTCGTCGGCCATCCTGTCCGCCAATGGTCCCTGCGGAAGTCAACGTCACAATCCTACACGATTTGGAACGAATGACCAAAAAAGACTGCTTGCATGTATTCAACCGCATTGTCAATGCCAAACACATCTTGGAATCTGAACTGCTTTCACTGGATTGATCAACCAATCACCGGATATTGCATTCGGTTGTCCACCCCGCATTCGTGCCAGCTTGCCGGAAGGTCTTGCGGAGCCGGCGACAGCTAAAGCAGCGTTGCCGCGTGTTCGCCCGTCAAGGCCGTCCTGCTGTCCAGCCCGGATGGCCTTTGTGCAGGGGGGCGGTCGCCCGGCCCTGGCCGCGCCGCGTCGGAACCGTCTTCGGCCTGTCACGCTGACTGCCCCTGCCGGCGCGCCCACTTGTAAGGCCGCATTCCCAACGCGTTCCTCGGCTGGTCGAACAACGCGTTGCCTTTGCCTCCGGATCACGGCCGTTGGGGTCTTTGTGCCCATGCGGGACGAACGTAAACCCCTTGGCACAACCACGCGCGCGCCCGCGACCGATCCTGGGGGGACGGACCGCGGCCCCCTGCTCCAGGCGCACATCTTCCGGCCGGCCGCTCGGCGGTGTGCGACCCGGCTTCGCCGGTACCGGACCGGTCTGCGCCCGCGCCGCAGTGCATGTAATTCCCCTCGTCCCGCTGTGTGCCTCCCGCCGCGCCCTTGGTTCCGCTCGGCCTGTTGTGGTTTCGCAGGGCGGACCGCCCCTGCTCGGTTCACGGCGGATGCAGGGGGCCCTGCGGGCTGGCCAAGCAAACATCATTGTACAAATCATCAATTGTTCTTGACACATGAACATCGCTGCATATAATGAGAACATATGTTCTATTTTGTGCGAGGTGCAAGCGTGGTGAACCTGGCCGGACGCCGACTGGTGTTCAAGAACGGAAAGGCATGGTTGCTGATCGGAACCGGCCTGCTGTTGGTTCTGATCCTGGCGGCGGCCCTGACCCTGTTCCGGCTCGCGCCGGACCCGGACCCGGACACCATCCGGGTCCTCTCCCAGCCCATTCCCGCCGACCTTCTGGAACCGCCCCCGCCGGTTCCCGCGGTCACGCCCGCAATCAACTCCGCGTACCGCAGGGCCGTCGATGCCCAGATTGCCTCGATGGACACGGAGGCCGCCCGACCCCAGCCCGCACCGGCCTTGCCGCTTCCAACCGTGGCCACGGTGCGGCTGCGCGTGGCCACGGTCAATGCCGGCCTTAACATCCGACAGGAACCGTCCCTCCAGGGTCGCATCGTCGGTTCCGCCGCCCCCGGCTCGGTCCTGCATGCGTCCGGACGCAACGGCGATGCCACCTGGCTGCGCATCGAATCCTCCGACGGCAGCACCAGGGGCTGGGTCTTCGCCGATCTGACCGAAACCCTGTCCGGGGCGGTTGCCAGCCTGCCGGCCGTGTCCGCGCAAGCCGACGACCGACCCTGACCATGCGGAACCACCAACACCGCAGCCGTCGCGCGGCGGCCGTGGTCACGTACGTGTTGCTGACCGTGCTCGCGGCCTGGCACCTCGAACTGGACCGGTTCCTGCCCGCCCGCCTGGCCCTCTGGGGAGAGCGGCCCCAGTCCCGCGCCGTCGCGTCCGTGGGAACCGCGGAGGCGCGGATCACGATTGAACTGTCGGACCGGTCCCGCAACTGGAGCTGGGACTGGACGGAACCCGACTGCCTTGAGGCGCTCGCGGCCTGGGCCCGAATCCGGAATGTCCGCCGCCTGGAATTGGACCTCACCGATCCGGACCGGCATC
This sequence comes from Caldilineales bacterium, assembly GCA_012271135.1. Taxonomy (GTDB): domain Bacteria; phylum Chloroflexota; class Anaerolineae; order Caldilineales; family Caldilineaceae; genus Bin34. The sequence goes on from JAAXGZ010000088.1 coordinate 11,167, forward strand.
CCTCGGGTTTGCCGGTCCGATCAATCTACCCGGAGCAGCATCCCGAGTCGGCCGCTGCCGGCGCCTGGTGCGAACAACAACGCTCCGGCAACCCTTCCGCCGCCTTGGCCTGCACCGTTGGTGTGCTGGCCGGCCGGCATCCCCTGCACGTCACCGTGGCCGTCGCCGGGGCCCTCCACCAGGGCCTGGCCCTGGTCCGGGATCCGGGCGCGTTCGCCAGACCCGCCATGCAAAGCTGGAATTGGGCGCGCCTGGGTCCCGTGGTGATTCCCGCCGACGGTCCGCACGGCTGGGACAGCGCCTGTCCCCATCTGACCCCGGATCGAGGACAAGCCTCATGAATGTGGTCCTGGTCCGCGCCGGCTATGCCCTCCTGCTCGCGATCGCAGGCCTTGGTTTCAAGCCCTGGCTGTCGGACCGCCTCCTGCCCGGCTCCGCAGTCATTCCCGAACTGAACCTCCTCCGTCCGGAGACCGGCAGTCTCTGTGCCGGCGACTGCACCTGCAGCTACTGCGACCAGGTCATCAACGGCCGGTGCTACACCAACGGCAGGCGCGGGTACGGTCTCTGCACCACCGGCTGCGACACGGACAGCTGCAACTTCCGCCCGAACGTCGATGGCTGTGGCCCCATCCTCTACCTCGGATGCGACGACGATGACTGTCGCGGGACACCGCTCCCGGTTCCCTCGCCGACGAAGGACCGGATCATCATCATTGGTCCGCCCAGGACTCCGACGCCCCAACCCACGCCACCTCCCACACCCGCGCCAACGCCTACTCCGGTGTCCCCGGGACCCGGTCCCTCCGTCTGCCAGCCCCCCTTGGAGTGGACGGTGATGGTGCCCCCCAAAATCACCGCGATAACGCATTCACCGCCGTTCCCGGTCCTGCAAACCCAGGAATTTGGACAGGGGATCGACCACACCGTGTTCTTTCACGTCGATGTCAGAGGTGGCCGCGCCCTCCTCTACGCCAAGCGGGAGAAACGGGTTTGCCGCACCGCAGGCAACTACCCCCGGGACTGCCCCAATGATTGGACGGCCATCTGCGAAACCTATCTGAAGGCCGCCTACAACGACCCGGTCGCGGAAGTCTCCACCAACCTGAAACTGTCCGCGGCCTCCCGCGTCTGGATCACCGGCTACCTGCAATCCCGCTACCCGAAGGCAACTGTTCGGCAGCCAACCTCCTCGGGCGGCAACTGGACGGGCTCAACGATGAGCGGTGCTGTGGACCTTTCCGGTTGGCAACCCAAGGACCCCGGCGTGCACGAAGGCATTGTGCGACTGCTGACCAAGGGCACCGCCATCAGCTCGCCCCAGTCCGCGCAGCTGGCACACAGCGTCGAAGTCCACCTGCGCGACACCACCCTGACCAAATGACACAGGTCCTCGAACAAATCCGGCTGCTCGGTCTGTGGTGGCTTAACGGCCTCCTGGCCGTGCTGTGGACGGCCCTGGACAACGGCGCCCTCCTGATCACTTTTGGGGTTTCCGCCGCCATGGTGCGCATGCATCCCTCGGAACCCAGGCAGCGCGCCTGGCTCTGGACGGCCTGCCTGCTGAGTGCCTTGGCCGCGGGTTTGGCGCCGGCACCCGTGCCCGTCCTGATGGCCGTCATGGCCGTGGCCGGAGTGTTGGCCGTGCGGCTTGACCGCTTCAATCCCGAGGCCCTGCGCTGGCGCGTGGCCGGCGGTTTGACCCTGTACGCCCTGGCTTCCCTGGGCTATCTGGCCTACAGCCACTACCTGGGTGTCATGGATGCCCGACAGTGGGCCGCCCAACTGGGTGGCGAAACCCACGCGTCCCGCACCCTGGAACAGGGACGCGCCTTCCTTGACACCCTCGCCACCTGGGGCCTCTGGCTGATTCTCCCGCTGGGCTACATGTCTCTGCTGGTGCAGGGCCTGCTCATCCATCCACCGGCCTCGAGTCCGGTCGAGACAATCAATACCGTGCGGACGCGTGGTCACACAGGGACCGGGGGACGACCGCTGTGAATCACGCCCTGCCCCTGCTGCAGGTTCCGCCCGGACCGAACCGCACGGATGGCCCACTGGCATTGGCCTTCGGTCCGACGCCGGGAACGGGTACGGACACCCACCGCGTCGTCCTGCTCCGCGAACTGGCCTACATTCCGCTGGAGGCCCGCGAGGACCCGGACATTCTCGGCAAGCAGTGGGCCGCCCTGCGCGGCTTGTACAACGCCGACGTGGACTTCATCTACACAGCTGCCGGCATGTACCGGCCGCGGCATGTTGGCCTGGTTCAGTTCTATGGCGCGGCCGCCGAGGATCCGAATCCCCGGGAGGCACACCGGCTGGCTCTGGGCGGCCTGCGCGCCGTGGAGGCGGTGCTGGCCAACTTCGTCTACTCCCGCCTCGCCGATCCCTCGCCCGAGCGGCTTCGGCAACTTCTGGACCTGATCCGCACACTGCCCTCCCTGCTGGCGATCCTGGGCCATCCGGACCCCCGCCATTCACGCAAGGGTCTCAGCCGCGATGCCTTCACCGGCGTCGCGGACGAGGAACTGGCCTCCCAGCAGGGAGAGATCCTGATGCGCGGCCTGGCCAAGCTTCGTGAAGACTTCGTCTTCCTGGTAACCGCCTGTCATGTGGAGCGCCTCCTGCTCACCGACGCCCTGGTTCGCATGTCCCGGGTCTCCAGCCAGTACGCGTCGCGGCAGAGGGGCAACATCAACATCGGCTTTTCCATGGCACTGCCACTGGCCGCCGCCCTGTCCAGCAGCGTGCAGGGAACCGAAGTAGCCGGCACGTCCGTCTCCGACAGCGTCACCAACACCGACACCGAAGGCGGCTCTCGGTCCGAAAGCGCCGGCTGGAGCGAATCCAGCGGCAGCAGTCAGGGCACCGCTTCCAGCCAAGGCACTGCCGTTTCGCAGTCAACCACCGAAACTACGGGCCATGCCGCCTCCCAGGGCGAGTCCTGGTCCACTTCGCAATCCCGCGGCGCTTCCCGCACGGAAGCCATGGGGACCGGGGAATCCGGCAGTGCCGGCACAAGCCGAACGGACACCGAGAGCCGCGGCTGGCAAACCACGTCCTCCTGGACCGAAGGCACCAGCCGCAGCCGAACCGTGTCCGAGGGCAGCAGCGAGCAATCCTCCTGGAGCGAGTCCTCCGGAAGCTCTTCCGGATTCAGCCGCGCCGACGGCGGGAGCGTGACCGAAGCCGCGGGTCGAAGCCGGTCGTCAAGCCAAGCCGCCGGTACAACCGAGACCAGCGCTACGCAGACTTCGGTCGGTACGAGTGCGACAACCGGAGCCGGGGGCCAGTTCGGAGGGAGTGCTTTCGGCCTGCGTGGCAGCGCCAGCGGCCAAGGCAGCGTATCGTCCACATCCGGTGCCGGCCAGACGGACACCACAGGAACCTCCAGCACCGCTACGGAGAGCGATTCGGAGTCCCGCACCCACAGCGAAGGCAACAGTTGGGCACAAACCCAGTCCGAGGGTACGTCCCGGACTGCGAGCCGGGGCGCGGCGCGCGGCACCTCCGCATCCGTCGCCGAGCAGAGCGGTACAAGCCGTTCGGAGGGAGGTGCGAAAGGTTCCACCACGGGCATGGCCCAATCCCGTACCACGAGCAGCCAACAGGGTTGGAGCCAGACGCAGAACACGGCCATCGGCCAGAGCCTCCAGGAGACCAAGTCCCACTCGACCTCCCAAAGCACCACCGAATCCCATGCCCGGGCCATTCAGCAGGGAACCCAAACCTCGGAAACCCGCACCCGTACGGAGACAACCTCCCGGCAGTGGGGCACCAGCGGCAGTGCCGGCACCAGTCAAACCTGGCAGACCAGCCAGGCCCTGGCCCGCACCCAAGGTGCCACCAGCCTCATGTCGCTGGGCCGCGGCTTCAGCGGCGGCTTCTCCTCCGGTATCGTGCCGGGCCTGCACATCGGCCGCGGCTGGCAGACCGAGGACGACACGGCCCGCGCGTTGGCTTCCCTGACCCGCGGCCTGGTGTCCCTGTTGGACCGTGCCAGCATGGAGGGCGGTTTTCTGACTTCGGCCCTGCTCCTCGTGGGCGAACGCGGCCAGCGCGCCGCGTCCGCCCTCGTCCCCCAGGCCTTTCACGGGCCGGATGTGCCCACCCCGGTTCTGACCGTCGCCGGGGACAGCGACCTGCGTGCCCAAGCCATGGCCTTTCGTCCTTCCCTGAAAGGTGCGGAGAACCCGTTCGACGTCGACATTCTTTGGACGCGCTGGAGCACACTGCTAACGCCCGGCATGCTGGCCGCCTACACCGCACCCAACCTGTTTGAGGAGGGCGTGGCCCTGACCTTCCAGGAAAAGCTGCCACCCTTGGCCTTCTACCCCGAACTCTCCGGGGAAGTGGTGTGCGGCCACCAGATCAGTCCCGAGACCGGGGACCGCACCGACGTGCTCCTGCGCATCGCGCGCGACCGGCACTTCCACACCGCCTTCTGCGGTGACACGGGGTTCGGCAAGTCGGTGGCGGCCGAGCGACTCATCCACGAAACCACCAGCCGGTGGCGCCTCCGAACCATCGTCCTGGACTTCGGCACCGGCTGGCGCAAGCTGCTCAACGCGCCGGACCTGCAGGGACACGTGGAGATCCGGCAACTCTCGCCCGGAGGCGTGCGGCCGCTGCGCTGGAACCCCCTGCAAATCGGCCGCAACATCCTGCCCGAGGTGCAGTGGCGCACCTTCTGCGACGTCTTCGGACAGATCGCCCGGCTGGGTCAGCGTCGGCAGGTGCACGAGCTGCGGGATGCCCTGCGCCGCGTCTACCTGGCGTCCGGCGTGCTGGTGGACGATCCGGTGGTGCAGGGCAGCGACACCTGGGGACTGGTCCGTTTTGAGGAACAGGACCTCCTCGATCCGGCTCCCGGCACCCCGCTTGCCGAACTGACCGTGGCCGAACGGCAACGACTGGCCGTGCACCGTTCCCGCCGGGTCGGCCTCAAGGAGTTGTACACCCAGATCGAGGACACCCTCAAGACGGTTTCCCGCCGCGACATGGTTCTGCGCACCGTACTGGAGGGGATTCTCTTCCGCCTGCATCCCCTGGTGCAGGGTGCGGCCTCGCTGCAGTACACCGCCGGTCCGGAGTGCATCGACATCAACGAGATCGTGCCCGGCGACTGGGGCGTGGCGGTCCTGGAGGGCGGGGCCTTTCTGGACGACTTCTCCAAGGGCTTCCTGTTGGGCTGGGCGGCCTGGCACCTCTATCACGACGCGGTGGCCCTGCGCCTGCAGCGCGCGGTCTCGGAACCGGCCCGCATCCAGATCGTGTTCGAGGAGGCCAACAAGATCTTCTCCGGCTTGGAACAGACCGGCGAGGAAGGCGGACGCTCCGTGGCCGAACAGTTCGAGGCCATGTGGCGCGACAGCCGCAAGTACGGAATCTGGTTGCATCTCATCACGCAGTCGCCGGCGGCCATCCCGGCCGGCATCCTCTCCTCCTGCAACAACATCTTCTGCTGCCAGCTGAAGAACCCGCGCGACCGGGATCTGGTGATCTCCGCCCTGCACCGCAGCGAAAAGGGCTTTGTGGATGAAACCTGGCGGCGTTTCCTGGCCAGCCTGCCCGTGGGCCGCAGTGTGGTCAAGCTGGGCTACGCCTTCGAGCGCGGGGAAATGGAACCCGCCTATGTCAACCCCTGGCAGCTGGACGTGCCGGAACCCGTGGACCGGGACATCGCGGAACGTCTGGGCGCCATTGAACTCAACAGTCCGTCAAAGGAGAACCAAGCACAATGAAGTCGAAGGGGTTCGCGGCGGTGGCCGGCCTGCTGGCCGCCGTCTTTCTGGGACTCGCCCTCTGGCCCAAGCAGGTGACGATGTCCCCCATGGTCGTGGCGGCCCGCGATCTGGGAGCCGGCACGCAATTGGGCGCAACCGATCTGCAGGTGCGCATGGTGCCCGCGACAACCTTGCCGCCGGATGCCCTGACCGACCCGGAACCGCTCTTGGAACAGACCCTGTCCGTGGTGCGCTTCGCCGGGGAAACCGTGGCCCTAAACCATCTGGGTCCGGCCATCGCCCTGGCCCCGGACGAGCGGGGCATTGCCGTCCGGGTCCGGACGGACTCGGGCCTGGCCGGCCTGCTGCAGCCTGGCCAGAGGGTGGGCCTGGTCGCCGTCGTCTCGGACTGGCAGGGCCAGAACCAGCGCGGCTACGCCAAGGCCCTGATCGAGAACGTGCGCGTCCTCTGGATTGCTCCCTCATTTCGATTGCACCCCGATTCGTTCCTCCCGGACAGTCCCGACACCGCACCGCAGCCGGTTGCGAGGGAGGGAATCATCGTGCTGGCGGCCAGCACGCTGCCGGAACCGGTCCTCTATGACACCCAACACACCTTGCACGTCCGTGCCCTGCGGCGTGCCCAGGAGGCCCGCGCCACCGATGACGGCAACGACCTGGCCGCGATCGATCCCGAACTCCTGGAGGAGGATCTGCCGGACGTGATCTGGAGCGTCCCCCTGGAGATGATCGCTTCGCTCAACCACATTGGAGCCAGCTTCATGCTGGTCCTGCAACCGCCGAACCCGGAACCCTGGTCCACTCCCGGCTTCAGCATCGACCGCATGATTACACCCCTGCTGGACGGAGAACCTTCATGAACACCTTCGGTTCACCCCCTGTCCAAGCTCACTCGGTGGCAGGGGCCCCCTGGCCGGCCAACCCGGTCCCAACGAGCCAGCCCCGGCTGGGCCTCGTTTCGCCCAGTCTGGAACTCGGCATGGCCCTGGCCGGCCGTATGGCGCAGGGCCTGTCCATCGCCGCCTCTGCGTCCTCCCCGGACAAGGCGCGGGAGGTGCTGCAAACCTGCTCCCATGTGGTGCTGGACCTGACCATTGTCGAGAACACGTCGCAGTTGACGGAGTTGCTGGCGTCCTGTCCGTCCCAGGTCCTGGTGGTGACGCCGGACGGACTGCTGCCGGACATCCTGGCCCAGTTGCAGTCGGTGCCCGGCGTGGCCCGCACCACCCCGGCATCGGAACTGCCGGACACACTGCCGCAGTGGCTGCCGCCGCAGGGACCGACAACGGTGCAGGATGCCAAGGCCGCGGGGACCGTTGGCCCCGTGCCGAACACGCCTCCGTCCATGGCTCACACAACAGGGGCCGTCGGCTGGCGCGGGTTGGCGGTCTGGTCGCTGGAAGGCGGAATCGGCAAGAGCCTGATTGCCTGGTCCCTGGGAACCGAATGTGTCCGGCGCGGCCTCAAGTGCCTGTTGGTCGGTCTCGGCGCACCGGACATCCTGCCCTTGCAGGCCGGTCTGAATCCATCACCCAACCTACTGCAGTGGCATAGGGACCCGCGGCCCGAAACCGTGCGCGACCTGCTCCAGCACAACGGCCAACTGGACCTCCTGGCCGGTTTTCCCTCCCCGCGCGATCTGGGCACCTTCGCCCCGGCGGCGATGGACGGCAACAGCTCGCTGCCATCCCTGACGATGGAGACCGCGCGCATGGGATATGCCGTCACCATTCTCGACATCTCCGCCCAGGAACTGGCGGCACCGGCCCTCAAGGCTGCCAATTGCCTGTTGCTGGTGAGCTCCGCATCCGCACGCGGCGCGGTCGCGGCTGTGGAGGCTTGGCGGCTGGCTCGGCAGGAAATCGACCTGCCTGCATCCGCTTGTCATCTGGTGCTGAACCGGACCCGATCCGGACAGATGTCGGCCCGGGAGTACACGGCCACGGTGCGCTCCGGCCTGCGCGACATGCCGGAACCGATTGCCGAGATGCCCGAGGAACCGGATCTGGAACCGGCGCTGGCCCAGTCTCAGGGTCGGCCACCCGACCTGGCTCCGTGGCAAACCTTCGTGACGCGCCTGGTGGATCGGATTGTCGGCGTTTCCGCGGCCGGGGCCGGCACGGAACAGGCGGCCGAGACCCGCTTTGGTCCCCTTGTCTTTCGCCGGGAGCAATAGCCATGCATTGGGAAACACTGACCGCGGAACTCTCGCCGGAACGTCGGCATCGTCTTCTGGACGAAGCAGGTCCCATCCTCCTGTCCCTGACTGGAAGCTGTCCCGGCGATCGCAGCCGCCTGCCGGCCTTGGCCCGCACCGCTTTGGAGGAAGCCGCGGGGCGGATGCGCATGGTGCCGCCTACGGATACCCAGTTGGATGAGCTTGTGCGCGCACTCCTGTCCCGCGCAGGCGGTCTGGGCTTCCTGGAACAACTGATGCCGCCGGTCTGCAACCGCTATACCGATCTGGTCCTGAATCCCAGCGGCCAGCTCTGGGCGCGGGCGCGGGGGGATATGGATTTCACGCACTTGGCCGACCAGACCCCCAGCCACCAAGAGGTTTGGCAGGCAATCGAGTCCCTGCTGGGTCCCCTGGGCCGGGCCTGCACCGAGGCGTCGCCCAGCGTCGATGCCCGCATGCCGCGCGACGCGGCTTCCGGCTTTGCCGGCGCACGCCTCAAGGTCCTGCACCCCGCGATTGTGCCGGGGGACGGCTATCCCTCGCTGGTGCTGCGCTTCTTTGAACCCAATCCGGTCGATCCCCAGCAGTTGCTGGCCTGGGACATGCTCCCGGAGACAGTTCTGGCACAGCTGCTGGAGGCGGTGGGGAACCGCACCAATGTCCTCGCGGTCGGGGGTACCGGTACCGGGAAGACCACGCTGCTGAGCGCCTTGTGCCATGGCATCCCCAAGTCCGCCCGCATCGTCAAGATCGAGGATCCCGAGGAACTATGGCTGCCTCATCCCAACGTCGCCACCCTAGAGGCGCGCCCGGCACCGCCGGGCAGTTCGATCCCGGGCTACACCGTGACCAACGGGGTGGACGATGCCATGCGCATGGCTCCCAGCCACATCCTGGTGGGTGAGGTCCGCACCGGGGATGCCGCCCTGTCCCTGTTCCGGGCGTTCATGAGCGATCACTCGGGCTTGGCCACGTTCCATGCCAACGGCCCTCTGGAAGCCCTGATCCGTCTCGGCGTGATCATGTTCGCCGACGCCGGCGTGCCCTTTGAAGCCTCCCGCACCATGTTTGTCCAGGCGATTCAGCAGGTGGTGCACATCGGTTTCACGGAAGGCCGCCGGCGCGTGCTCGGGGTCTACAACGTTCGGCAGGAGGCGGGCGTCACCCACGATGTGCGCTTTGAACCGGTCTGGCAGTCCGAACATGCGGACCCAACCCTGAGTCTGTCCACGGCTCCGGCCGCGGCACCCAAATCCAAGGCTTCGCGCAAGACCGCCACCGGCAAGACCAACCGACGCACCGCGTCGACTCGCAAAAGGCGTGCGGCCGCCCCCGCCGAAGACGCCACAGTAACGACCCCAACCGAAACCAGGGAGCAAGCCTGATGGATTTCCCGCTTCCCGCAACCCTGGCCTTGCCGTTCGACTGGCGACAGGGTGCCCTGTTGGCCGGATGTGCCTGCGCGGGTTTGGCGATGGCCCGGCTTTGGCCCCACCTGCGCTGGCCCGGCAGCCGCAGGCAACGGGAGTCCGCGCGCCTGACTTCCTGGCTGGCCCCCTACCGCAGCCTGGACGATGCCGCCGGTTCCGCCGTGCGCCGGCACATCAGCGTGGATCCCGAACGCATCATCCTTGGTTCCCTGCGCATTCGCTCACCGCGCGTGCGGCTTTGGCACCTGCGCCTGCTGGGCTCCCTGATCCCGGTGACCGCCCTGCTCCTGGCACGCTTTCCCGTGGTTCCGGCCCTCATGGGCGGCCTCCTGGGCTATGCCGTGGCCGATGCCTGGCTGCGCGGCCGCTGGCATCGCTTTCAGACCGGGATCGAAGAGGAGCTGCCGGTGTTCGTCAGCCGCTTGGGGGCCATGCTGCTCCTGACCGAATCCATGACCGCCTGCCTGGACGAAGTGGTGGACACGCTGGATCCGGAATCCTCCGCCCTGAGGGTTTGGATGCAGCTGTACCAACAGGGACTGCGGCATGAGGGCCGGGACTTTCTGGCCCATGCACGCACCCAGGCCCTGCGCATCTCCCCCTCCCTGGCCCTGGTGGTGTTTCAGCTGGGTCGCATGGCCGAGACGGGCGGTACGGGGTTCGCGCGCGCCTTTGCCCGATCGGCGTCCGGCCTCCAGGCCCTGCTCGAGGTGCGAGCCGTTGCCGCTGCCAAGGCCGAGAGTGCCCGCAACTCCATCGTGATGCTGCTTGTCATCATGGGTGTCGTAATTGCCCTCATGGCCCTGTCGCCCGGCCTGCGCGCCGGCTATAACCTGCCCACATCGCAATTCGTGCTCGTAGGTGCTCTCGGCACCATGGCGTTCGGCTACTACTTTCTCAATGGAATGATTTCCGATGTCCTGGGATGAACTGCTGGGGCCAACCCTCCCCGAATTGCTCCGGGCCGATGGTGCCCGCGGTGTACTGGTTGCGGCCGGCGCCCTGCTGGCGGGTTTGGCCGTCTATGCTCTGACCGGCCTCGTGCTGGACGCAGCGCATCGGCGCTCACTCCAGGGACGGCTGTCCGCGTTTCTGGCGGGTGGTGACGACCGCTTCGAAGCCTTGGGCAATTCGCTGCTGCGCCGGATGTCGGCACAGCGACAGGAACGGTGGTTCGATCTGTTTGCACACCAGCGGCGGTGGGCTGCCCTGGAAGGCGAGGAGCCGTCGCTTCCCCGCCTGCTGGGTATCGCCACAGTGGCTTTGCTCTGTGGAGTCCTGGGGCTCATGAACCAGATTCCGGCCCTGATGCTCGTGGCCGCGGTGGCAGCGGTGGTTCCGTTCGTGCGCCTCCGGGCGCGCGTCCGCCGAGTTCGGAAGGCGCTTGAGCGTTCGCTGCCGGAACTGCTGTCCTTGATGTCTGCCGAGATGGCAGCCGGTGTGCCGCCCGAGCAGGCGTTCGCGCGGGCCGGGGAGTTCGGCGGCCCCTTGGCGGCAATCATCCGCTTGGCCCTGCATGAATCGCGGCAGTCACGGCGTCCGATGTTCAGCCACGGCGAAGCACAGGGCGCGTGGCGCGAGGTGGTGGAGCGCTACCGACTGCCCAGCCTGCGCGCCTTCGCGCTGCAGATCGAAATCGCGGCGCGCAAGGGTGCTGCCGGACCGGAACTGATGGAAAGCCTGTCCCGTTCACTGATCCTGTCCTACAAGGACAAGGCCCTACGGGAGGCGGAGAAGTTCGAAAGCCGCCTGGCCATCCCCTCGGTTCTGTTCTTCTTCCTGCCCCTGATGGCCTTGGTGCTGGCCCCGATGATGGTGCCGCTCCTAAACAGCCTGACCTGAGTGGTGGACCGCCGGACGGTCACAGGCAGACTGGGCTCCGATGCGTGGTAGACCGGGTTTGAACCATCCAGGTTCACAGGGTGGCCCAGGTATGGTTCGAGCGGTCTGGGACCCATGTCGGATTTCCCGGCAGCCGTGATGGAACATCCCTTCTGGCTGCAGGCGGTATTGATCTGGTGGCTTCTGCCTTGTGCCCGGCAGGACTGGCGGAACCGGAGGGTCATGAACCTGTTGACGGTGCCACCGTTCCTGGCAGCTTTGCCGCTGGCCCGCTGGTTGGGTGGCGCCGACCGGTTGGGGTTGGCTGTCCTGGTCCTGGTTTGCGTCTGGCTGATGTGGCGGGAAGGACTTCTCGGGGCAGCCGATGCCAAGGTGGCAACAGTCCTGGCAGCAACGTTGCCGGCGGCCCTGACGCTGGGACTGGGTGTGCTCTGGCTGTGGCTGGCGTTGGGCCGGATCAGCCGCTGGATGCGGCCGGATAGTTGGCCTTGGTCCGGCATTCCCGGAGTGACCGGCTTGTATTGCGGTGTAGTGTTGCTGGCTTGTCTGAATTCAGCATTGTCAATCACCACGATGACTCTGGTGCATGACACTCAACCTTGTTGGTTTTGAACCCAAGTATGTGGGTGCAGGTCATGGCACCACAGACCTTGCCATCCAGGGCAGGAGACCCTGACGCAGGTTGCCAAGAGTTTGTCATCCATTGCTGTGCGCGTTGGCAGTTCCCCGTTCATGATCACCGCTGGGGGTGTGCAAAATTCTCGGAGATGGTGTCCAGATCCTGTCGAAGATCTTCGAGATCGTATTGCACCGCGACCTTTCTGCCCCGGATATATTCCATCATTTCCCAAAGGGACACGCCCGCATCTCGGGCCGCCCGCGCCATCGTAAGTTTTCCGTCTCCATATTGCCGGGAGTAGTGCTCGAGCTTCCACTCCCGAACCGCCTTCGCGAGCAGCCGGCGCACAGTGGTCGAACGGTCAGCCTGCTCAACCTCTTCGATAAATTCCAGTTCGCGAACCAGTCCCATGGGAAGCCGCGCTCCCACCATTTGCCCCTTCTTCATACCCTCGCCTCCCTCGCAAGTCTCAAGATCTCAGCGACCACGGCTGGCGAAATCCGGCACTGTTTCACTTTCGTTGAAA
>JAAXGZ010000105.1 GCA_012271135.1 Caldilineales bacterium
GGATAGAAGGCCCAGTCCTGGTGCCATTCGATGGGACTGCCAAAGTGCGGCGACTTCATGTTGAGCTTGTCACCGTTGGTACGCACGCCGGGGCCAATCAACTCCTCCACGATGTTCAGGATGCCGTCGTGGTTCATGATGTCCCGGTACACCTGATGCTGCTCAACCGGGGCCTTGAGGCGACGCAGGCGCGGTTCCTCGGGCGTGTGCTCCGGCTCCAGGTCGAACACGTCGGTGTGTTCGGTCACGGTGCGGGACTGCTCGACAAAGTAGTCCGTGACTTCGCGCAGGGCCAGCACCTCATCGACACTCAGTACATCTTCCACCACAAGGAAGCCCTTGTCCTCGTAGGTGTCCTTCTGTTGACGCGACAACATGTTCAACTGTTCCTCAAACCTTATGGGTTCTGGGTAATTCGCTCTCGGTTGATGGGGACAGCGTTGCAAGCCCCCACAACTCGAGTCCGGGTGGAGCAGTCCCCACCGCTGTCCTGGTTCGTTCCGCGAGCAGGGCGTGCACGTCCCTGTAGGGCGTGTACAACGTAATCTCCTCGTCGTACAGCCTCGCCAGAATGTTGCAGGCGGCATTGACGTCCGCGTCCAACACAACCCCGTCGGAACAGTAAAACCGATCCCATTGACGCGTGCCCTGCAACAGGCCCGTGCGGGAGTCGATTTGCGATGTGTAGGCCGGATTGACCAATGCCAGCGCAGAACCTCTGCGCCGAGATATCGAGGTAAGGGTGTCCGCCATGACGCCCTTGACCCACCCGTTCAAACGGCGGTTGGTGTCCCTGTGGCGATACTTGGCGGACTTCATGGACGCGGACAGGTCCTCGCAGGCGAGGGTGCCGGCCTTGTCTACGACGGCGTGGGCGGCATGGCAGAGGTGGTCGCGCACCTGCTTGTGGTGCAGGGTCCGCCGCCGGTCCCACTTTTGGTGGCCGAGGTTGTTCTGCCGGATGTTGTCGGCCTTGCAATAGTTGCCCTTGGCCCGGTGCTTCTGCTCGATGTCCCGGAGCCGGTTGCGCTGCTGGCCCTTGACCTTGCGCCGGTCGCTCTCCGCGAACAACAGATCGCCCAGGCCTTCGCCGTGCCGGTCTCCATCGCTGTCCGCGTAGGCTTCGGTGTAGCCCTTGTCCACCCCGACCGTGGAAGCCCCGCAGGGACGCGTGCTGCAGACCTGTGCCTCGTCCACCGCATAGTGGACTTCCACCTGGCCGTTGTCCCGCAGGAGGATGCGGAGAGTGCCGGAAGGCAGGTGTGTGCCTTTGAGGGGAATGGCGACGCGTTGGCCGCGCTCCAAACCCTGGAGGTACACCCAGGCCCATCCGTGCCAGACCTTGGTGGTGTAGGAACCCGAGTCGGCCACGATCTGGTTCTTCACATGGGAGCGGCCGCCGCGCCACTGTTGCCGCATCTGCCGGTGCAGGAACGGATCCTCGGTCCAGCGGTTCTGCTTGAGCAGGCTGTACAGACGCTCGCGTTCCGCCTTGTCACCCCTCGTGCGGTGCCGGAGGGCCTTCTTGACCGGCACCTTGGCCGCCTCCCGTGCCGCCGCGATGTCCCCCAGGGCATCCGCCAGCGTGGCCTTGCCCAAGCGTGCCGGCAGCCTGTGCCAGTCATACCCCTCCGCCATCCAGGCATCACGGATCTCGTAGGGGGATTGAAGAACCGTGGACACCCCGCTGCACCGTTGCCACGCATCCGCGCGCACCTGTCCACACAGGACGGCGATCCGGGACAGACGATCGTACTTGTCCCGGTTCAGCCCCTGGCTGTGAAGTACGCGCGTGACCTTGGGCGACATCGTCAAGGGCTTCCCGACCGCTTCAGGGTCTGCCGTTGGAAGGCGCGATGCACGCTTGCTCCGCACCGGGCAAGGCGGTGGCTCCTATCCATGACCTGTATGATGCCACAGGCATCGACAGGAAACAGATGGCTTATACATACTCCGGTAGATTCCTGCCCATGTGTTGGGGACTATCGGATCGGAAGAAAAATTATAGGGCAGCGGAAGCCATCGCCTGTCGCAGTCCCCGCCGGAACCGTGTCAGGCCGCCGGCATGAGCAGATCGTCGATCTTTGCCAGGATTATGTCAAGCTCTTTGTCGTCCTGCCTGTCGAGAGCGGGCAGACCGATGCGGCGGGTGCGCGCCGTCCCGATGATCCCCCGGCGTACCAGAAGCTCCTTGATCACCGACAGTCCGAGGCAGAAGCCAAGATTGATGAACGGCAGCAGACGGTCGTACAAGTCACGGGCCGCAGCCTGCTCCCCGGCGTGGAAGAGATCCCAGATCCTGACATGCACGTCCACGATCTCGACCGAAGGCATGAAGCCGTGGGCCCCGCGGTCCAGTTCCGACATCATCCACCGGCACCAGGCACCTCCGAACACCCCCTGACAGACGTCGCCCAGACCCGCGATTAGGGCTGAAATGTTGTGGGCGGAGGGTTCGTTCTCCTCCTTGACATAGGCCAGGTGCTCAATCCGCTGCAGCAGTTCCATGATGCGCGGAACCGGCAGGCCGGGGGGCGCGTCCTGAAGAAAGACGGGCCGTCGGGCGGCGTTGGATATCGCCTCGTAGTAGCGGAAGACATCATCCGGCCCCAGGACGCCGACGTAAGGCGGCAGGGCGATGACGGCATCCGCCCCGTGTCCAACGGCATGGGCTGCGTATTCTGCTGCCGACTGCGCACTGGTCCCTGCCACGCCGGCCACGACGGGAATTTCGCCGTCTGCAGCCTTGAGCACCCGTTCCAGGGCGGAACGGCGTTCACTGTCGGTGAGCAGCTGAAACTCGCTCGCAAGGACCGGATAAACCAACCCGTGGGCCCCTGCTTGCCGACAGAAGTCCACCTGTCTGGCTAGACCGGATTCGTCCACCACCCCCTGATCGTCGAACGGGGTTTGGACCACCGGAAAGATGCCCCTGAAACCAGCCATGCTGCCTCTTGATCAGATGTTGGTGAATCCCATTGGAGCGCGGCTGCAACTACTCGGTTTGGGCAAATGCGCCGGTGTGCCTGATGGAAGCCACTTCGCCGGCCAAACGTCAGGACTGACGGCCATACAGGAACGTGTAGCCAACCGTCCCGGTTTCATCCACCGTGTACCCGAACTGCTCCACATACTCGTCGCCGGATAGGAACTTGTCGTTTCGCGCATTCAGCATCGCGTGCAGATCCCTATGGAATGACGTCTGGAGATCGGAATGGTCCGGCTGGTTTGCCAGGTTGTTCAGTTGATAGGGATCTTCCTCGTTGTCGTACAACAGCCAAGGTCCGTCCAGATCCTCGACATAGGTGTATCGATCAGTTACCAACCCGCGGTACTCCCGGCCACCGGCCGTCCGCACAAACTGGCCAAACGGCTGCAGACACATCACCAGGGCCTGTCCGCCCGACGGGTCTTTCCCCCCGCGCAGGTGGCCGCTGAAGTCCAGTCCTTCCATTTCGGACCGGGCCTCGAGGCCGCACAGCCCCAGCAGCGTGGGCAGGACATCCACAACATCGATTGGGGCGTCCTCCGTGCGGGCCTCCGTTCCCAGACCCGCCGGCCAGCGCAACAGGAACGGCACCCGGATTGACTCCTCCCAAGGACGCTGCTTCATGTGCTGTCCCTGTGAACCCAGCATGTCGCCGTGGTCGGACAGGAACAGGAAGATAGTGTTCTCCTCCAACCCCTTGGCCTGGAGAGTACCCCGCAGTTCCCCAACGCAGCTGTCCAAGGCAGTGCAGTGGGCGTAGTAACCCGCAATCCGTTCCCTGGCCAGGTCGGCCACTTCGGGAGGAACGTTGGGCCTCAACTCGATCGCGTCCGGGTCGTACATCGCCTTGAACTCGGGCGGTGCCGTCTCGTAGGGGTCATGGGGCGGTCCCCACGACAGAAACAGCAGGAAGGGCTTGTCCGAGTCGCTGCGTTCCTCCAGCCAGCGGCAGGCATCCCGGGTCTGGTCGCGGGCATCGTAGTCCGGCCAGATGTCCGGTTCCGTCTTGTCGTGGTCGTAGTACAGGGAGTGGTTGTAGGTGTGCGTGCACTCCAGAACCTTCCAGTACTCGAATCCCTGCCGACTCTCCTTGGGAATGGGTGCGTCGCGGCCGCGCCCGTCCACATGCCACTTGCCAATGTAGGCGGTATCGTAACCGTTGCGACCGAAGATCTTGCCCATGCTCTCGATGTCATCGGCCAGATGCACGTCGTTCACGAACAATCCGTGTGTCTGGGCGTAGAGGCCGGTCAGCATACAGCCCCGGGCCGGTGTACACACCGGAATGCCCGACACGGCCTTCCGGTAGTTGATGCTCTCGGCAGCCAGCCGATCCAGGTGCGGGGTCCGCACCTGACCATCTCCGGCGTACCCACAGGCCTGGGCCCGCCACTGGTCCGCCAGCACAATCACGACGTTGGGTTTGGACTCGGTCATAGCCGCCTATCCTCGGAAGCCTTGGAATGGGAGGCGCGTCAGCGCAGCACGAACTTCAGACAGACTGGAGTGGGCGCGTCGATGACCTCGCCCGTGGCGGACAACAATCCGGTCTTCTGGTCCAGTGCGAATACCACGATGGTGTCCGAGTCCTGGTTGGCGGCATACAGCCGATCCCCTTCCGGACTCAGGGCGAAGTTGCGGGGCGTCTTGCCGCGCGTCGATTCGTGGCCCAGGAGCGTGAGCGTCCCATCGTCGGCATCCACGGCGAAGATCGTGATGGAGTCGTGCCCGCGGTTGGAATTATAGGCCCACTTGCCGGACGGGTGGACATGGATATCCGCCGTGGAGACGTGGCCGTCCCAGTCGTCCGGCAGCGTGTTGATGGTTTGGATCGATGTCAGGGTACCGGCCTCGCCGTCCCAGTTGCAAACATCAATCGTGGCGCTCAACTCATTCAGGACATACGCCCACCGGCCATTGGGATGGAAGTCGAAGTGGCGAGGTCCCGATCCGGGTTGGACAACCAAGTCGCTGCGATGGGTCAGGGGAACGTCGGCCCCGTCCAACTCGTACACCCGGGCCATGTCCATGCCCAAATCGCAGGCGATGAGGAAAGTGCCGGATGGATCGAGCGTGGTGGAATGGGCATGCGGTCCCTCCTGCCGTTCCTGGTTGATGCTGGATCCCTCGTGTTGCACGTTGAAGGCACCTTCAACGAACCGACCGTCGTCGCCATAGGGGATGGTCTGGAGGGAGCCGCTCTTGTAGTTCGCCACGGAGATGCGCGACCGGGCCTGATCCAGCCTTACGTGGCAGGGCCATTCCCCTCCGGACGCATGCCGGTCCACCATGGTGAGAGCTCCGGTTTCGGGATCAAAGGTGTGCGCGGATACGCCCCCGCCACCGAATTCCTCGATGTCGTCCACCTCGCTGCATGCGAACAGGAGGTTGTGTTCGGAATGAACGTCCAGGAACGTTGGGTTCGGCAGCGACGGATACCAGTCGATGGCCTGCATTAACCCGTCGGCCGCGCGTTCGAACGCATAGATGCCCTGGGCTGTGGCCTGGACATGCGGCAGGGAAACCGTGTAGGTCCCTACGTATAGAAAGGTTCGGGATGGATCAGTCATGGTCGGACCTGATTCCTTGGTGGATTGGTGCTGGGGAAGCCGAATGGAGCCAACCAGGGAGTGGCGAACATTCCCGGATCGGAGTGGTCAGAGTACGAACGACTCCAGATAGCGCTTGCTGAGCAACAGCATGCGGCTGCGCAACGGTTCACGGGACCATAGGGGTCCATGGGGCTCCATGGACAGCCAACCGCTGTAGCCGTGCTCGTGAAGGAAAGCAAAGAGTGTGCCCCACGGCACATCGCCCATGCCGGCCGCCGGCTGCGAAGCCAGTTCACCATCAATGACCACATGTTCCTTGATGTGCATGTAGCCGACGCGGTGCCCGTATTGCCGAACCACCGGTACCGGGTCCTGCCCGGCGTGCATGAAGTTGGCAGGGTCGTACTTGATGCGGACGTCTAGGCCCAGCTCCCACACGCGTTCAAAGGCGGCCAGGCCGTCGAAGAACGAATTCCCGTGCAGTCCGTAGAAGGCCACGTCGAAGCCGGCTTCGGCCGCCCGATCAAGGAAGGGAGGAAAG
Source organism: Caldilineales bacterium (assembly GCA_012271135.1). Classification (GTDB taxonomy): domain Bacteria; phylum Chloroflexota; class Anaerolineae; order Caldilineales; family Caldilineaceae; genus Bin34. The sequence goes on from JAAXGZ010000105.1 coordinate 6,083, forward strand.
ATACGGGAAAACTCCCGGGCCTGCTCGTCCAGGGGCGCGCCGCCCCAGTCCCCGCCTCCGGTCACCAGCGTCTCCGCACCAAGAATGCGGCCAAACGCCAGCAGACGGTCCAGATGGCGGTGCGCTTCCGCCCGTTCGGCCGCATCCGGAGCCAAGTGGTTCCAGCCCCATAGGCCGAGGGAGGCGCAGCGGATGCTCCGCTCGTCCAGTATTGCGGCCGCGGCTTCGATATCCGCCTCGGTCAGGTCGGCAAAACCGGCCCAGTGGTTGAACTCGAGACCGGCAAAGCCGTGGAGGGAGGCAAACTCCACGTCGCGGGCCAGTTGGTCAGCGTCGTTGGCGGCAATGAAAGCCCACTTCACGGTTCACCGTCCCGGTCTGAACCAAACCTGTACAAGCTTTACAGAAGATAGCAGCGCGGATTAGCTCCCCAGGGCTTCGAGGGCGGCCGCAACTGTCTTCTTCGGTTTGACGTCGTAGTCGACCGCAACCAAGTTGCCGTCTCCGTCGATTACAAAGCTACTCCGGTGAACGCCCATGAACTTCTTGCCCATGAAGTTGCGTTCGCCCCAGACCCCGTAGGCTTCGCAAATCGCGTGGTCCTCGTCGACCAGCAGCGAGAAGGGCAGGTTGTACTTGCCGATAAACTTCGCATGGCGCTGGCTGTCATCCGGGCTCACGCCCAGAACCGTCGCGTTCAGGGCCCGCAAATCGTAGAAGTTGTCGCGCAGCGAGCAGGCCTGCATGGTGCAGCCGGGGGTGTCGTCCTTGGGATAGAAGTACAGGACCAGGTTCTGGCCCCGGAAATCGGCCAGGGATACGGTTTCGCCATTCTCGTTGACCGCGGTGAAGTCCGGTGCCGGGGTATTGGGTTGAAGGTGTTTGAGGGCCATGGACCGTCCTCAGTGTTGCAGGTAATGCGCCAAGGCATGCTTGGCACCGAAGAATATCCCGAGGTTCAGGGCTTGGCCGTGATCAGCTCCGGGTTGCGATGCCAGACCACGGGGTTCTGATTGTCGTCGTCGAGCACATCGCCGAGCTCGTAGGACGCGAACTGCTCGTCGGAAAGGATGTTCTGATTGCCGTTGAACGTGCTGCCGTACGGCATGAAACCGCAGGTCATCGCGCGCCGCCAGCCCCCCGTCATGTTGGCGCCGGCCCCGTGCACGAGCAGCGCGTTGTGGAAGGAACAGGATCCCGCCTTCATGGGCGCGGCCATGGAGGGCAGGTTTACAAAGTCCGGGTAAACCCGGAAGATGTCTGCCATGTTCTCCGTGATGCCAACGTTGTCGTAGGTCGTCTTCTTGTGCGAGCCGCCCAGGAAGTACAAGCAACCATTCTGGTAGGTGGCGTCGTCAAGCGCCACCCAGATGCTGGTGGAATTCCGGGAATAGAAGGACCAGTAGGGGTTGTCGAGGTGCCAGGCGGTGGGATTGGCCCACGGTTGCTTGATTAGGGCCTGATCGTGCCAAACCCGCATGCCCTCGGTCCCGGATAGGAGCGCGGCCATGCGGCCGATGCGCGGATCCAGGATCAGCTTGCGCACCGCGGGACTGTCCTTCCACAGGTTCAACCGCTGCACGAACACATAGTCGTAGTACGAATCGCCCGCCTTCCAGCGGTCGTCTTCCTCGTCACTGCCGCCTTCCACCACCAGCTTTTGGTCCTTGCGGTTCTCGACAGCCTCATCCACAGCCGTGCGCCAGGTTTCCAGCTCGTCGGGGGTCAGAAAGTCGTCGAACACGACGAAGCCGTTCTCCTGGTAGGAGTCGATCTGTGCCTGTGTCACTTCACAGTTCATGAGTTTCCGCTCCGGTCTCCGATGGGAACCGTCCCTCCCGGCAAACATCCAGCCCGGCTGCCGGCGGAGGGGTGCCGACAGCCGGGCCGTCGGGGAACCGCTCGGATCCCCCGGACTTCATGTCACCGAACTATTCGCTCGTGTAGAACATCTGCTCGCCGGAGTTGTTGCCGGCGATGGCCTGGCCCGCGATGGGCACATTGCGCATGGCGGCGTCCGTGACCAGCACGTAGCCAACCTTTTCCACAAGTTGAATGAACCAGATGTTGTCGTAATGGTTCTGGTACAACTGCCTCGTGAGCTCCACGTCCTCGGGCGACGCCGGTGGGACCCTAACGCGATTTCGGCCTGCCTCAATCAGATCCTTGACCGCCTGCGGGGGTTCTTCACCGCTTTCGCCATTGGTGTTCATCCAGGTCCGCCAGGCTCCAGCCCACCCGGGCGTGGGAAAATAGTCTGTCCAGGTACCGTTCTTCCACATGGGCTGAACGGACCAGATCATGGTGGCCTGCATCTCGTTGGCATTCCAGCGCTGCGACCAGAGCGACGGATCAATTTGCTTGAGCGTGGTCTTAATGCCTACATCCTGCAAATACGAGGCCAATAGTTCGCCCATCGGTTGGAAGTCCGGCGCATGGTCGGCATGCTCCAGAGGCACCACAAACGTATTGCCGTCCGGCCCGATGCGGAAACCTTCGCTGTCACGCTGATCCAAGCCGATGCTGTCCAGCAGGGCATTGGCGGCTGCGGGGTCGTATTCGCTGGGAATCAGCTCAGGAAGGGAGGCGTAAGTGTAGTAGATGCTCTCGATGATTTCCGGCCGGTTGATGGCCAAGCTGACGGCGCGTCGGAAGTCCAGATTTCCCACGACCTCTCGCCAGACGTCGTCCTCAAAGGTCAGATTCAGGTAAAGAGCCACCGGATCGACGTGGTTGTCGAGGATCGCGAAGTTGATGTACCCACTCTCCTTGGCTTCCTGGTAAAGCGGAAGCTTGAGTAGGGCGGTATCCTCGCGCAACATGTCTACTTCGTCTGCGAAGACCTTGATGTTCACCGTGTCGGTGTCGGCCACCAGGGCGGAAACCACCTCGTCGATGTAGGGCAACTGATTGCCCGCGGCATCCACCTTGAAGTAGTAGGCGTTCCGCTCGAACTTCATGAGCTCGTCGGTTTCGGTGGCGTTGATCCAAGGCCACATCGCAGGGAAGCCGGCGCACTGCGGCCTTGTCAGGTCCCAGTTGCGGCAGTCCACAGAGGTGAAGAGCGCTCTTGGCGAATCCAGTCCCTTGTCCTCAATCATGGCCGCGATTTCATCCGCATCGCCGTAACCTGTGTGAAGCGGCTTCAGGTGATGAGCCGGCTTGAACACATCCGTGTAGCCTTGCCAACCCTTGATGCTCAACTCGCGCAGAAAACCGCCATAGCTTTCGTCAAAGGTAATGCTGAAGGTGTAATCGTCGGAAATGTCAAAGACTCCCACGGTGCCGTCCGGAGACCCCCCGGAGCGGAACTTATTGGGAACACTCGGCGTATAGTCTTCATGCAGCAGGACGTCCTCATGCGCAAACCGCACATCCTCGGTCGTCACTGGCGCACCATCCGACCACTTCAGGCCCTCTCGCAAGTGGAACGTGAAGACCGTATAGTCTTCGTTGAACGTGTAGTCCTCAACCACGTTGCCGTAGATGCCCGACACGCCGATGCCCGGGGCTGCCAGGACGTTTTCGTTGAGCATGATGAAAATGTCGGGATTCCAGCCCGGGCTGGGATGGGCAAACCGCATCACGCCACCGTATTCGCCAATGGCCAGTTCGGGCAGGTCGTTAACCTCGGAGATGACGCCCTCCACCACCACCAGGGGGTTGACCGGCAACCGGTCCTCTACCGGAGGCAGCTCGCCAGAGGCGACCATTGCATCCAGGGAGGGCGACTGGGAATACTTGCTCTCCGCGTCGGCGGCTTCGTCCGCCGCAGGTTCGGCTTCGACAGGGGCTTCCGGCTCAGGCGCGGCACAGGCGGTGGCCAAGGCCAAAGCCAGCAACAAGGACATGGCCGCAACCAAGAGGGTTCGCAGGTTCATTGCATCGCTCCAAAAAACCAATGGGTTCAAACGGATTCGGGGTGTTGGGAAACATACGACCCTTCATTCGACGGTAGGCGAGGCACAGCTTGCCGGTGGTCGATCGGTACGCGTTCACTGATTCGGAGAATCCAAGTGCATTCTACCTGTTGCCTCGGAAAGCGGTCAAAGTGAGTTAGGGACGGGAGGGTTGCCATTCTTCCACTCACAATGCAGGAAGTAAGAATCCAGCCTTCGCGGCACCGTGGGAACATCGGTCATGGCCGATTACACCGCACTCCCTTGGCGCCCCCGGTCACCAGGATCGGCCAATTTCGGGATCCCGGAACAATCGCATTCTGTTGAGGAAGGACCTTGCGCAGGCACTGCCCGGTCCAACCAGCCTGCATGGGCTTGGCCGCGATGCTTCGAGGAGCGGTTCGGCCGGCACAGCAACGGATGTTGCATCCAAATTCATGCATCCCGCTCCCGGATGTCCGGAGCCATGAATTCGAGCACGATTGCCTGGGAAACGGTGAGGATGACCCGATTCGGACGCTAGGCCGTATGCTACGATTTCCCCCCTGAGGTTCTCAGGGATCACCTTTCGCTGGGGTTAGCCTGGCAGCCAAGGGTTGGACAGCGGCCCAAGAACCCTATTTAGTGGCGAACTAAAGTGTTGCCAAACCAGAATCCGGATTCATGGTCCAGGAGGTTTTGTGAACAGGTTCAAACCAGATCTGACCGATGCCGATGTGACGCCCCGACACGTCTATTTGAACCGCCGCCGGTTCATGCGGGCCGCCGGTACCGTTGTGGGTGGTTCGCTGATCGCCGCATGCCGGGTAATGCCCGAAGAGACTGCAGAACCAGAACCTGTGGAACAGGCCGCGCCGTCTGCCCAGGACGGCGCGCCGGCCAATCCGGCGGTGGTGAAGGACTATGCGTCGCTGACCGACGAACTGGGGGATCCCCTCAACTCCTTCCACGACATTTCCAACTACAACAACTACTACGAGTTCACCGTCGACAAGCAACGGGTGGCCGGCTTGGCCAAGGACTATCCAACCAGCCCCTGGACCGTAGAGGTGGGTGGCCTGGTGGACAAGCCTGGCACCTACACGCTCGCGGACTGGGACCGCTTTCCTCAGGAAGAGCGCATCTACCGCCTGCGCTGCGTAGAGGCCTGGTCGATGGTGATCCCGTGGACGGGCTTCCCCCTGCGCATGCTGTTGGACGAGATCCAGCCCCAATCCAACGCCAAGTACGTGGCCTTCCAAACGGTCTTCGATCCCGAAAACATGCCGGGCCAGAGGGGCGGCTACAACTGGCCCTACACCGAGGGCCTGCGTCTGGACGAGGCCGAAAACGACCTGGCCATGCTGGTCACGGGCCTGTACGGTGATCCGCTGCCGATGCAGAACGGTGCCCCAATCCGACTAATCGTGCCTTGGAAGTACGGCTTCAAGAGCATCAAGTCGATTGTCAAAATCGACCTGGTGGAGGAGCAGCCCACCTCGCTCTGGATGAGCGCCGCGCCCAACGAGTACGGCTTCTACTCCAACGTGAATCCCAACGTCAACCACCCCCGGTGGTCGCAGGCCCGGGAACGCCGCATCGGCGAAAACGGACGTCGGGAGACCCTCTTCCTGAACGGCTACGAGGACCAGGTGGGTTATCTGTACGAGGGCATGGACCTCAAGGCCAACTACTGAGTCCCACAGCTGCCCCTTGGCTGCCGCGCCGGTCCCGACAGCCGGGGCCGGCGCGCGCGTTCCGCGCATTTGACACATTATGTCGGGGACTGCTTGATGTCCAAAGCCGAGTCGCAACCAAATCCCTGGTTCGGCAGCCCTGTGGCCGCCGTCCAGACCTTCCTCAAAAAGCGCCGCATGCACTGGTCGCGGGCCGCCGTGCACGCGGCCATGCCCCTCTGGTTCATTGGCCTGGGCATCCTCTACCTGGTCTCCAATCCGGCCGACGACTCGCTTTGGCTCGTCCACAACATGGGGTTCACCGGGTTCCTACTGCTCGTCTTTTCACTGGCCTGTACGCCCTTGGCATTCGTCACGGGCTGGTCCCGATTCACGCGCCTGCGCCGCACCTTCGGCCTGTGGGGCTATTGGCTGATCCTGGTCCACGTCATCCTATATGTCTCGATCTGGTCCTTCTTCGAATGGAAGTTCATCTTCGTTGACATCACCACCATTTTCATCTACCAGGTGGGGTTCATCGCCTTCTTCCTAATGTCGCTCCTAGCCTTCACGTCCTACGGATCCTGGCAGCGGCGCCTGAAGCGGAACTGGGTCCGGCTGCACCGCCTGGCCTACGTGATCGTCCCGCTGGGCGGCATCCACTACGTATACGTGGAGAAACGCCCGGATCTTTGGATCCTGATCGGGGAGCAGAACTGGACGGCCCTCGGAGAACAGCTCACATCCCGCCCCTGGATGTTTATCGAGCTGGCCCTCCTTCTGTTGCTCCTGCGGCTACCGGCGATTCGCCGCAACGTAGTCAAATGGCGCCGCGCCCTGACCGGCGGACCAAGCAGCAGCAAGACCCGCGCGGCCCGCGGCCGACCGGCTACGGCCAGCCGCTCCTGATCAGTCCCCTTCGCCCACCCTCTCCATTCATGAATCCGGCTCGGGCCACGGCTGAACTCCTGGCGCGCCTGGATCGTGTCCTGACCGATGACATCCGGCCGCTGGAAGCGGACTTGCTCCAACGCGGGCCGGAAGCCGTGGACGCATCGTTGATGCAACTGCGCCGGGAGCACCGCGCGCAGGGCCTGTGGAATTTCCAGCTGCCCCAACACTTGGAGGGCGTTGGCCTGTCCCTGTCGGAGTTTGCCCATGTCAGCGAGCGGCTTGGCCAAAGCCCCCTCGCCCATGCCGCCTTCAACTGCCAAGCCCCGGACGCCGGCAACATGGAAATCCTAGAACGGCAGGCCACTCCCGCGCAAAAGGAACGGTTCCTGCTGCCTCTGGCCCGCGGCGAAATCCGCAGCTGCTTTGCCATGACCGAACCGGAGCATGCGGGTTCCAACCCCGTGTGGATGAGCACGTCGGCTTCCCAACAAGGAGGCGGATGGCTGCTGAACGGACATAAGTGGTTCGTGACCGGTGCCCACGGAGCCGACTTCGCGCTGGTCATGGCCATCACCGATCCCGACGCGCCGCGTCACGGCCGGGCCAGCCAGTTCCTGGTGCCCATGGACACGTCCGGCGTGGAGCACGTACGCCGAATTCGCATCATGGGCGAGGAGGGATCCAGCTGGTTCAGCCACTCGGAACTGTGCTTCAGGGATGTGGAGCTGCCCACCGACGCGCTGTTGGGACCTCGCGGTTCCGGCTTCCGCGTGGCGCAGGAACGCCTGGGCCCCGGACGCATCCACCATTGCATGCGCTGGCTCGGCATTTGTCGACGAGCACTCGACATGATGGCGGCCCACGGAGCTTCACGAGAAGTAGCGCCGGGACGGGCGCTGGGCACGCGGCAGTCGTTTCAGCATGCCTTGGCCGAACTCGAGGCGGCGGTTGCGGGCGCCCGCCTGCTGGTCCTGGACACGGCCCGTCAAATCGAACGGAAGGGCCATGCCGAGCTGCGCAGCCGGATCTCCATGATCAAGTTTCATACTGCAGGGGTTCTGCAGAACGTGGTGGATGAGGTCATTCAGGCCATGGGGGCCGCCGGAGTCAGCGACGATCATGTCCTGTCCTGGTGGTACCGGCACGAACGCTGTGCACGCATCTACGACGGCACCGACGAAGTGCACAAGACTGTGGTGGCCCGGGACTTGTTGGCCCGGCATGGACTCCAAGTCGGTTTCTGACTGCTGCGCGGAACCCACTTGCCATGACCGGCTCCCGTCAGGACCCGAAGCTGCCCCTTGATGTGCCCACCTCGGTCCAACCGGGCACCGAGATCGACCGCGGCCGACTGACGGAGGCCCTCCGCGAGATCGACACCGGCCTGGAACCGCCGTTCCGCCTGCACCAGTATCCGCGCGGATTTTCCTGGCTGACCTACCGGGTTACCGACGGCCGCGGCCGCCGGTGCATCCTCAGAACGCCGCCGCGCGGAGTCCATATCGCCCGGGCCCACGATCCCGCCCGCGAGCACCGCATCCTCTCGGGCCTGAAGCCCGTCTATCCGTTGGTACCCCGCGCCCTGGCCTGCCGCACGGACGCCAATCCCCTCGGTACGCCCTTTCTGTTGATGGAACAGGTGAACGGGGCGATCCTGCGCGCCCATCCGGATACGGTTCCCGATGCCGCCTCCATGCGGACCATCGGGCGCTGCCTGGTTGCCAACCTGGTCCGGTTGCACGGCCTCGACCTGAGTGTCACCGACTTGGCCGACCTGGGCTATCCGGACGGGTTTGTACTGCGCCAGGTTCGCGGCTGGCAGGGCCGCTATGCAGCGGCCCGCACCGAGAATGCCCCGGACGCGGCGGACATCGCCGCGTGGCTTGAGGACAACCTACCGGAATCACTGGCGCCAACTCTGATTCACAACGACTACAAGCACGACAACCTGGTGTTGGCGCCGGAACCGCCCCACGAGATTCGGGCCGTGCTGGACTGGGAGATGGCCACCCGGGGCGACCCCCTGATGGACCTGGGGTCCAGCCTAGCCTATTGGGTCACGGCGGACGATCCGCCGGCCATGCGGGAACTGCAGCACAGCCCCACTCACCTGCCCGGCAATCCAACCCGCGCCGAGGTTGTGGAACAATATGCCGCCCAAAGCGGCCGGGCCGTTGACGACATCGTGTTCTACTTCGTGTTCGGCAACCTCAAGCTGGCTGCCATTCTGCAGCAGCTGTACCGGCGCTGGGCCGACGGCCTCACGCGCGAGGCGCGCTACGAGCGCCTTCACATCGAGGTGGCAACCTGCCTGCAATCTGCTCGGCAAGCCATGCAGTTGGGCCGCATCGACAGCCTGTACACGGTTTGATTCCCATCCTCCCGGACCATTGCAAGGAGCCACTTCCCGTGATTCAATTCGGAATCTGCAATCCGCTGACCAACCACGAACTGGCCGCGGCAGGCGGCTGCGACTACCTTGAGTGCGGTGTCTCGGAACTACTCCCCCTCATCCCCGAAGACGACCATCCCGATGTCGAGGCCCGCATGGCAGAGTTCGCCGCCACTGCACTGCCTGTCAAGGCATTTGCCGGCTTCATTCCGGCCGACCTGAAGGTCACCGGACCCGAAGTCGAGTGGGGCCGCCTGTCTGCCTATCTGGATACCGCCCTGCGGCGGGCCAGCCAAGTGGGGGCCGGCATCGTGGTCTGGGGCAGCGGCCACTCCCGCCAGGTGCCGGACGGCTTTGCCCGCGACGCGGCGGAGGAGCAGGTGGTCCGCTTCCTGCACTTGGCCGGTCACTGGGCCGACCAGCATGGCGTCACCATTGCGATCGAGCCCCTCAACACCAAGGAGTCCAACATCGTCAACTCGGTCAGTGAGGGGGTCAACTTTGCCGAGCGCGTAGCCCATCCCCGCATTCGCGTCCTGGCCGACTTCTACCACATGCAGGAGGAGGACGAGCCGACCGACGTCATTTCACGCTTCGGGCCCTGGCTGAGCCACATGCACACGGCCGACACCGGCCGGTTGTATGCCGGTTCCGGCGACTATCCCTACGCCGACTTCGTGACGGAGGTCAACAAGGCGGGTTACCAGGACATGCTTTCGGTGGAGTGCCGCTGGGGCGAGGATCTGGCGGGCGAGATCAAGGCCAGCATGGACTACCTGAAGTCCCTGTGGGCCGACTGACCAAGGAATCCGCGCGAGGACCATGCAACCTGTACGACGACTGTGCAACATGCACAAGGTTTTGGAGGCAAATTCGTTGGGATAGCCATTCATCGGTCTCCGATGCCTACCTATACTGATGCTCAGTTGTCAATCGTTGAGCATTAGCTACTAAAGAGGAGACTGACATGGCCCTGCTTATTGCACTCGGAGGATTTGCAGCCCTGTTTACCATGTGGGTCGTGCTTCCCAAGGTGCTTCACAATCGGGCCTCCTCCGAGTAGGGGCCAATCCGACCAACAAGCGAACATCCCGCCGGACTAGGGCGGGATGGGATGAAAAGGAGGCGAAACTGCCTCCTTTTTTGCTGTCCGGTATTGGAAGGGCCGTCGGGAGGAACGGTCAATGTAACGTCAATTGCCCAGTCCCGGGCTCCGCGCCCCCCGCCGCATTGACTGTCGATACATTGCGGTTATGATCGAGAGTGGGCGCGCATGCCTGAATCGGGTCGGCCGCCATATTGTCCCCAAACCCTTTGGGGTATTCGGCCACCGCCAGGCTGACTGACCGACGAAGAGTCCGCCCAGTCGCAGTTCCATGTCTGTCCGATCGGGTCATGACCCCGTCCCCTCTCAACAACGTTGACTTAAGCCAGTCGCTCGGACGCAAGGCGTACGAAAAGCGATTGGTCCCGCTCCAGGAACGCTTTCTGGCCCTGCGCCTGCAACTGGGAGGCCAGGTAGGAAACACCCTGGGACCGCCCCTGCTCATCCTGTTCGAGGGATGGGACGCCGCCGGCAAGGGTGGATGCATTCGCCGACTGGTCCAGCCGCTGGATCCACGACACTTCACTGTGCACCAGTACCAGGCTCCAACCCCACGCGAAAAGCGGCACCACTTCCTGTGGCGCTTCTGGCCGGCGGTTCCGGGCCGCGGGGGCATGTGCATTTTCGATCGCACCTGGTACGGGCGGGTGCTGGTGGAGCGAGTGGAAGAATTTGCCTCGTGTACGGAGTGGTATCGGGCCTACGAGGCAATCAGGAACTTCGAGTCCCTGCTAATCATGGAGGACATGCTCCTAATCAAGTTCTTCCTACACATTTCCCCGGAGGAACAGACCTCGCGGTTCAAACGCCGCGAGCGCGATCCGCTGAAGAACTGGAAACTGACAGAGGAAGACTGGCGCAACCGTGCCAAGTTACCCGCCTACACCGAAGCCATCGAGGACATGCTGCACGAAACCCATACCGCCATCGCCCCGTGGACCGTCGTGCCGGCCGAGTCCAAGCGGTTTGCCCGCATCCAAGTGCTGGAAACCGTGATTGCCAAACTGGAAGCCGCGCTGGACTAATTGCAACCGACAGGTACCCAACATGTCGAAGAAAACACTGTACTTGGCCAACCCGTACGGTTTCAACCGTTTGGTGGCCGAAGGTCCCCTGTTGGAGATTCAGGGAAAGCTCGAGGCCATGGGCTTCGAGGTGTGGGAGCCGTTCCAGCGCAACAACCAGCACGACAGAACTGATCTGGCCGCGTTCTACTATCGGGTTGGCCAGTGCGACAAGAACGATGTCCGCGACTGCGACGGCGTCTTCGCCATCACGGACGGATGCCCGCCGGACGAAGGGGTCATGATAGAAGTCGGCCTGGCGATCGCGTGGAAGCGGCCGGTCTTCTTCTATCGCGCCGACACCCGACACTGCAGCGACACGAGTGTGTATCCGCTCAACATCATGCTGTTTGTCGGCCTAGCCGACGCGGAAGTCTGGAAACGCTACTGGTACACCGACGTGACCGACCTGGACAATCCGGACAAGGCCTTGTCTCTGTTCGCCTCCGACGCGCCCCTGCCTGGATTCCTGCAGGACTGACGACCGATGGTGCGCCGGAGCTTATTGCAAAATTGAAAGGATCAAGACTTGCATCGACGCGGGTGCGGGGTGATCAAGATGGAAAATTGGAAAGACTGCCCAGCTGTTGAACGCCGCCCCGGCAAGCTGAGTGGTGCATGGACGTTCGTCGGCACCCGTGTGCCAGTCGCTGCCCTCTTTGAGAATCTTGAGAACGGCGCCACGGTGGAACAGTTTCTCACCTGGTTCCCGGGCGTAAAGGAGTGGCAGGTCAAAGCCGTGCTTCAACACGAAGCGAAGGCATTGAGAGTTCCGACTCCTTCATGAAGGTGCTATTCGATCAAGGTACGCCCGTGCCACTGCGTCGGCATCTCATCGAGCACATGGTGAGTACCGCTGCGGAGAAGGGCTGGTCGGATCTGGACAACGGCGACTTGATCGAGAAAGCCGAACAGGAGGGGTTTGAAGTCTTGATCACCACTGATCAGAACATGCAGCATCAACAGAACATAACCAGCAGGAAACTGGCGGTTCTCATCCTCTTGACTACGGCATGGCCCAAAATACAATTGAAGATCGACGATGTCCGGGAAGCACTCACCGAATTAAATCCCGGCGAATTCAAGGAAGTTTCGATCTGAAGGAGGAAAATACCAGCAATTGCGACGCACAACGAAACTGATCAAGGCAATGCTGCCGCGTGGGAAAACCAATGCCGGAGGCAGAACTGGAGATTGGATTCTCTTCCGAAGGCGCATGCACGCACTACACCTGTTTGGAGCACGAAGGCAGTTGGCCACCGCGCGGGTGGTGATTGCTGCACAGAATTGCCGCACAGATCGTAGAGCTTCACCCAACCATGTCAGTCCATGGGGTGGCGGATCCCAAGTAGTGGCCCGGCCTTTGCAGCCTGTCCTTGGATGCCTCAGCACCGCTGGACATCATTCGCGGCCACGGGTGGGTCGAGAAGGGCTTGCCGTGCGGATCTGTGGTTTCGGTCTTGCCCCCGACTGGTCAACAACCTTGCGCCTCTCCTGAAGCATCCGGGGCCAAGCCGACCATGTACCGGCGCAGATCGACACAAGCCGGATCGTCCCAACGGTTGTCGAACTCCATCGGGTCCTGCTCCAAGTTGAATAGTTCGCCCAGTCCGGTGCCGTGGTAGAGGACCAGCTTCCAGCCTTCGGTCCGAATCATGGTTCCGTGGCTGCGTTTCGGTTCCCGCCCCAGGTTGAGGGCACCGTGGTAGTCGCACTGCACAAACTCCCGATGGCTGTTGGTCGGCGCCTGGCCTGTCAACAATGGCACCAGACTTCGGCCCGGCAGTCCGTCCGGGACGTCAAGGCCTGCGGCGTCCATGAGAGTCGGCACCAGATCGGTCAGTTCCACCAGGGCATCGCTGACTACGCCTTCCTGCATGCGCCCGGACCATGACACAACGAGCGGCACGCGGACCAGGCCGTCGTAGAAGCGGCACCCCTTGCCCCAGAGGCCGTGGTCGCCCAGCATGTCGCCGTGGTCCGACATGAATACGATCAGTGTCCGGTCCCTTTGACCGGAGTCTTCCAGGGCCTTGATCACGCGTCCAACGTTTTCGTCAATCAACTCGATCATGGCGTGGTAGGCCGCCTTCCGACGGCCGTCGGCCACCGGATCCGGCGGCTTCGCCGACGTCTGGAAGTCCACGTCTGCCAGCCGGGCCTGAGCATCCAAATCGCTGCTCCTGAAGGCCGGGCCGGGCATCTCGGCGGAGTCGAACCGGGCGAGATAGTCCGACGGCGGATCGAACGGCGGATGCGGGTCGAAGGGGTTCATGCTGACCAGCCATGGACGCTCAAGCCCTCCGGTAATGAACTCGATGACGGTGTCGGCACAAAACGTAGTCTGATGGCACTCCGCCGGAATGGGCTCCGCACGGCATCGCATCTCCCCCAGATCGAACCCCCGGTCCCGGATCCAGTTGCCGTAGGCATGGTGCCGCCCCCAGTCGTCGAAGGGGCTGTGGCTCCATTGGAAGACGCGATACCCGTCGTCGGCCGGCCGCACCTCGGGTTCAAACACGCGGACGCCATGTACACGGCTGTCCTGCGCTTCCCGCTGGTAGGCACCTGCCAGGTGCAGCTTGCCGACCAGGCCACAGTCGTAGCCGGCCTGGTCCCGCAGCAGGCGCGGCAGCAAATCGGCGCGCTCCGGCCACCGGTCGTTATTGTTGCGCCCGGCACCAATCGCGCCAGGATAGCGACCGGTCAGGAAACTGGATCGGCTGGGCGTGCAAACCGGGCTCTGGCAATACGCGTTCCGAAACACGGTGCCGGTGGCGCACAGACGATCCAGGTTGGGTGTGCGGGCATGGGGATTGCCCAACGCACCGATGGTGTCCAGACGCTGTTGATCCGTGCAAATCCAGAGGATGTTGGGGCGGTTCAAGACATGGGTTCCTCAACCCGCAGCATTTGGTTTCCGTTCCGCATGAACTCGTAGTTGACAGACACCAACTCCGCACACAGGCCTTCCGCGCGGCAGGCCGCCACAACCCCTGACACGTGAGGGGAGGGTGCGCCGCCCAACTGCAGCAGGGGGAACACCCGGACTTCCCGGGCCACCCTAAGCATCTCCTGCATGGCCCGCACCTGGAATTCCAGGTCAAACTGCTGGCTGTAAAGGAACAGGAAATGGGAACACAGGGCCAAGTCGAACGTCCCATCGGAGAACGGCAGATCCGGCAGGGACGCATCGATGTAGCGGCCCTCGGCCTTGCCGCAGGGAAAGTCTTCCAAAAACAGATGCTGGGCCTTCATCCGGAGTTGGCCCAGTGCCTCCGGAGAACCTATACGGTCCCACACGAAGTCCTGTCGGTTGCACCGCGCCTGATCCAACATCAGATCGAACGCCTCGCGACCCCGCTGCGCAATGGCCTCCGGCGTTAAGGCATACAGCGGATCAACGGACACCACGCGGCATCCCTGTGCCGTCATTTCCGCATTGAAGCTGGCCGGTCCGTCCGCACATCCCAAGATGCGTCCCGCCTTGTCCTGTGACGACAGACTGAACATAGCCTCGTATTCTTCAAGGGTTCGACCCCAGGGAACGACTTGGTCAATCGAGAACGGCATCGCCGGTCACCATGTTGTGATTGTGCGGAAGGGTCCGGGAACAGCTGCTGTCGGTTTGGGGACTTGGGCTGCGGGGCGCATCAGACCGCGATGTTGCGGGCGTGGTCCGGCCAGTGCAGGTCGGCGCCACCACGGTCCAGGAGCTCCTGGTACTCGCTTAGCAACTCTTCACCATGCAACACGCCGCGCGGCGACGTGCCCCTTTGCAAACTAAACGCCGCCAGGGTGCCCGCCGCTTCCCCAATCGCCCACTCCACGGGATGCAGCCGGTAACAGCCGTTGGTGATATGGGTGACGCCGAGGTTCTTGCACGCAGGCAGGACATTTTTGACCCGCACGGGGATCAAGGCGCCCAACGGAATCTGGAATGGATAGGAGCCGACATAGACATAGTTTCGGTTCGCGGAACTGGGATGCAGGTCAATACGGTAGCAGCCTGTACCCACGGTGTCCGAAAAGGACTCGGCTCCCTTCAGGTCTCCCCTCTGCTCCAGGCCCACGTGTTCCTCGAGGACGGTGAACTCCGCCTTGATGCGACGGGACTCGCGCACGTAGACATGCTTGGCAAGACCATCTTGCGAGCCGACCACGTCCTCTCTCAGCTTAAGCCCCTGATAGCCCGTCCCGCCGTCCACCCGCGGTGCCTCGGTCTGCATCCAGTACAGCCACGACAGGCTCAGCTGGCGCGCCTCCCACAATGCCTGTTCCCGCATGGCTGGCGACACCCCGAGCAAGGGTTTGGCCCAGTAATCGTTCTGAGGCCAGTTGATCAAGGAAACATCGCCGATGCCGGAATCCGGTTCCATGAGCCCGGCATCCAGCAGCCGGCGGTAGCGCCACCGTTCCCGCGACCGCTCCGGATGGTCCGGTGCATGGAAAATCGGCGCGAACCGGCGCTCCAGCGTGATCGGGTCGCAATCGTGCCAGTCGAAAAACCGGCCGGGCCAGAAGTCCGGCTGATAGTTCCTCCAAACGGAGTACATGTCCGGTTGTTCGATTACATGGTCCTCGTCCGGATGGTGGGAGAGCGCGAAACACCACGTGATGGACTGCTGATCCATCGGATCGGCATCGCCGGGCAAGGCATGCAACTCGCCTGTCTCCCGCTGACTCTCGGCACCGATTACATGTTCGATCCCGGCCAGTTCCAGGAGATCACCAAGTTCCGATGCATCCAGAACGTACGGAGCCCTGATCCACAGGGTTTGGCCGGACCGGTTGTTCTGCAGTTCCACCGCCTCGATGCGGTCGCCTGCGGTCTGAACGGAAACCGGTTCGTGTTCAAGCAGCAACCGCAGATTGCCCCGCGCCAAATGAGGGGCAGCCATCTCCATGAGAACCGCGTGGGCCACCCGCGGCTCGTGACACAGTCGGCTCACATATCCGTTCCCCGGATTCAGGAGGCTGGTACCCCGCGCTTCGGCCGTAAGCGGGTAGTGTCTGCAGTAATAGTCCCGCACCCCCTGCCGAAAACGACGGTAGTTGCGGCAGGACCCGTGACTCTCAATCCATGGATGTTCGTCCGGCGGCACCGCCTGAGCGGTCAACTGGCCCCCAATCCAGTCCGTGGGCTCGGTCAACACCACGCGCAGCCCCATGGCAGCAGCCCGCATGGCCGCCGCCATGCCGCCTGTTCCACCTCCGACAATCAGGATGTCCGTGTCTACGGTCATTAGCCCCAGAGTTTGGTCGCAGGTCCGGGGCAGTGCGCGCTTCCCATCGGTGTGGTACCAGGCGGAACAAACTCCTGTCCGTGATGTGCCAGGCTATCGGAGCAGTTGGGGATACCCGGTCTCGATAAACGGATAGGCCTCGATCAACGCCTCCTGAAAGATCCCAATCGCCTCGTCAACAGTTTCCCGGGTCATAGCCGTGGTTGTATTCAGGCCGCCGCCCGTGGACATCATCAGGCCCCGGTTCAGGCAGGCCAGGAAGATGAAGCGCCGCACTTCCGCAGGTGCCGAACTTGCATCCCGGTAGTTGTGAACCTGCCTGTCGGTCATGTGGATTCCCACGAGCGATCCGCGGCCGGCAATTTGCCCCTGCAGTCCTTGCTCAACCAGGACTTCGCGCATGCCTGTACGCAGACGATCGCCAAGATCATTGATGTAGGAGATGCGATCCTCTGTCAGGTGTGCCATGGCAGCCGCCCCCGCAGCCATGGTGACCGGATTGCCGTTGAAGGTGCCTCCGTGGCCAATGGGTTCCGTTGAATCAGGAGCGTAGCGGCCCATCAAGTCCTCCCGGCCGCCGAACGCGCCCGCAGGGAAGCCGCCGCCGATGATCTTGGCAAAGGCCGTCAAGTCGGGTCTGATGCCATACAGGGCCTGGGCTCCACCCTGGTCAAGGCGGAAGGTCTGCACCTCGTCCAACACCAGTAGAACATCGTTCTCCTCAGTGACTCGACGCACCGCCTCCAGATAGGACTGCGTGGCCGTCGTGTAGCCGTGGGAACCGAGCAGCGGTTCCACAATCACCGCGGCGATGGTGTCCCGGTGGGCCGCAACGGTCTCGGACAGGGCCTGTTCGTCGTTGAAGGGCACCACGTACATGGATTCCCGTGCATATTCGGGTATGCCGGCGCCTTCGGGCTTGCTCCGCGGCCGTTGCTCCGTGTCCGCCCCGCGGGTGTCGGGGGACACGCTGATGCTGACGGCATCATGCGTTCCGTGATATCCGCCTTCCACCTTGACGATGTGCGACTTCCCCGAGGCCGCCCGGGCCGCCCGCAGCGCCAGCATGGTGGCCTCGGTGCCGGAATTGGCAAACCGGATGCGTTCGACGGATTCAACCCGACTGCACATGGTTTCAGCCAGGGCAATCTGGTGCTCGTTGAGGGCTCCCCAGGCAGTTCCCTGAGCAACTTGGCTGCGCACAGCCTCCTCGACAGGACCGAAACGATGGCCGTGAATCAGCGTGGTTGCGTTGTTCATGAAGTCGAGCAGACGGTTGCCGTCCACATCCACCAGTTCCGTGCCCGCGGCCCGATCGATCACGAGGGGATGGGGCCGGAAATAGGTTGAACTCCGGGTTTCCCCTCCCGGCATGACACGCCTTGCCCGGGCGTGCAGCGCGGCGGACTTCGGGGTACGCTCCCGATAGCAGTTCTCCAGTTGTTGCATCAACTTTTTGGCAGTCATCGAAATCCGTTCCCGTCCAACAGGCATGCGACAGATGCAGCAGGCAGGCTTGTGCCGATACCTCGCCGACCGCTGCATTGTATGACCCAGCCGTGTGATGCCACATCAAGAAGGACGCATGCAGGTACTTTGAGCGGAATGGACCCGTGCACCGGTCACCCATGGATGTTGCCTCGGTCGCCGGCCGGCAACCATTCCGCACCAGGACCAATTGGCTGTCCCTTGTCGGACTGTTTTTGCACTGATTTACAATCGGGCCTGATCGACTCGTCGCTGTTTCCGACCTGAGCAACCTGGCGGAATTCAGCGGCCAATCCCAATACATGGGAAGGAATGTACGCCATGCGCAAAGGAACGTTAACTCGTCGCGGATTTCTGAAGGGCACCACCATCGGGGCTGCATCCCTGGCCTTGGCCGCGTGCGCGGCACCGGTGGCCGCCCCGGCATCAGGCGAGGACACCTCCGCCGAAATGGCTCCGGTGGACATTGATGTATGGACCGGTTGGACCGAGGGTGCCGCCGACAAGATTGAACAGATCCTGGACGGCTACAACCAATCGCAGACAGCTGTGCGGGCCCACCACGTGGTCGTGGCCGGCGGCATGACCCAGAA
>JAAXGZ010000016.1 GCA_012271135.1 Caldilineales bacterium
GTTCCGATGTACCCCGCCTGCTCCAGCTGCCGCCACTGAACCCGGCATGCACCATTCGTCCATACCGCCTGGTCCGAACACGCGGTCCGCACCAGACGCCAACTGCGGATGCATCCGGTTGCGCCCATAAGCCGGAGCAGACGGTAGGCCGGGATATCGGTCAAGGATCAAGTGAGAGCGCAGAGTCCGGTTCAGCAGCAGAATGCTTATTATATGAATATTTGTTCAAATGTCAATTGAGGCTTGCGAGGGCAAGCAGGTTCGCACACCGTTGGCACCCTATTCGGCCACCTTGATGGCGTACGTGGTCAGCGCTACCGACTCTCCATCGACCTCACCCCACAGGATCATGCTGTAGATGCCGGGGCCATGGGTTTGGATGACCCGGATCAGGTCGGCCTCTATGCGGAACCAACCCGCCTCCGCCTGCCAAATGTCGGCTGTCACCAGTGCCACGTCAACTTTCTTGCGGATCAGGAAACCGTCCCTGATCCGTTGGCTCAGTTGATCGATCACGGCGCGGTCTTGCGGAAGCTGCAGGTTCGGATCGGCATCCCACGGTGCCGGACAGCGTTCCCAATCCATCTCTCGACTTTCCTCCTCCAGCCAATAAAATCCGGAAGGCAGGGGCCGGCGGATGTAGGCAACCGGTCTCCCGGGTGAATGGCAGTATGTCTGGGAGACTTGGCCCCGGGTGTAATCGGCCAATGGGGGATCCCATGTCACCACGACGTTGGTCCGGTCGTTCAGATGGACCGCCGACGCAACCTGACCCGCCATGGCAAGCCTGCCTCCCGCCAACTCCGGGGGCAGGCTGAACCGGACATACTCCCCCTCGAACACTTGCGCCACCGCCATTGCATGGCAGCTGTTGGCGATGCCGATGTTCACTTCCCGGTGGTGGGGACGGAGGATGTTGTCCCGATGGCCGGGACTGTCCATGAGGCCTGCCATCACACCATCAAGAGCCTGTTCGGAAACGGGAGGTGCACAGAAGCCAGCCGGGGCATCCAGGACGACCCTGAGGGAAAGGTTCTCGGCACTGTAGTCGTGGCCCCCGGCCCAGGTGTGACGCATGGACGGAGTCTCACCGCGCAGATTCCAGTGCGACATGTACCGATTTTCCACCAAGTCTTCCGCGTGAAGCTGGGCACCCTCGTTGTACGCAAGTGCCACCGCCTCCAGACCTCTCGACGTACGTTCGCGGTTAATGAGGTCCAGCATGTAGAGCCGAAGCTCCACCAACCTTTCCGCTTGGAGGCGGACATCCGGATGTCCGTTCCCTGTGGGTTCCACTTCAGCGGAAGCACTGGCGGCAGGCACCGAATCCGTCTCCGGCTGGGGCTCGTTGATGGTGTTGGCACTGGCACCCTCGGCTTCCGGACCCCCTGAAGCCATCTCATTGCCCTCACGGGTAACCAGGGAGTGGTAAATCCAGGCGCCGTCCTCCAGTTTCAGCCATTCTCCATCGTCGCTGACGCCAACAACGACGACTGCGGTACCGACCGGTAGGACCCGCACCACGGAAAAATCGGTGCTCGGCCCGGTGCGGAGGTTGGAACCAACGTTGACAATCCCGGTCCATCCGGCCGGGCCGGTTGCCGCCGCCTCCTGGAACGGAGAGGTCTCGGACGGGATGACGGCCTGCCCCTCAGGACGGCCGGGCCAGCCAGCCCCAAGTTCAGCAAACATCGCGGAAGGGCAATCTCTGAACGCAGCGCTGGCGGCCACGAACGCCGAAAACGCTTGGGGATCAACTGTCAATTGGCCGGTGGGGGCATCGTAAGCGACCAGCCCCAGCATGTAGGTTGCCGAACTCGACCCGGCCGGACCCGCGTATGTCCCCATGTCCACAAGGCCGACCACACTCTCCATGGGCAGCCACATGGTGCCCTGTTGCGGGCCGGCAACCACCAGCCAGTCGGTTGCGAAGTTTCGGTCCAGGAGCAATATCCACTGCTGATTGGGCTCGGGCAGGCCCAAACTCGCACTCTGTGCCAGCGCAACGAGTCTCGGTTGCACCTCGCGGCAGATATGTCGGTCCGGAGACGGCATGGCCGGTCCGGATTCGGAAACCACAACCGGCTGACGGCCGGAGGTGGTCATCCTGAGTTCGCTGTACTTCAGATACCACGCGACTGAGATTCCGAACAGGAGCACAATTGCCACCAAAGGCAGGCTGCAACCGCACGAACACGGTCCCGACAGGCATCCCCGCCGGGGCCGGCGGGGAACGTGTCCTGGTGTGGCGTACATGGAACGCAGCCGGTAGTGGGTGCCTGTGCGAAGTTCAGCGCATCTGGCGACAAGGGTTCTCGATGAGTCCCGCGCCCTCAATCAGGTTTCTGTGGGAGAGAACATGTTCCATCGGATGGCCGCCTCGGTTGGCCGTCGGACTTCAAACTGCAATCAAATGCAGTCCCGAAGTCCCGGCTTGCACGGTTTGGGGCGGTTCATCCGCCTGGACGCATGGCCGTCAAGACCCGAGCCGCGCCATGAAACCCCGACCACAGCATCCGCGTCGAGAGACCTGTCCCGAGGGAGGGCAGAAGTTCATCGACATTGAGGTCCTCGACGGCCGTCAAAGTCCTGCGCAATCCCGTGTGCACAAGCTCGAGGGCTGGCCCGGCTTCGGCTTCAAGCCCTCCACAAACCATGACTGTGTATTGCAGATGCCCCAGGATGTGCATCCGATAGGCATGCCACCAGACATCGAATGCAATATCGGTGCCGGCACGTGCCATTGCCTCACCGTACTCCTCGATCACATCACGCTCGACAGTCCGGCGGACATCCGGCTCCACGTTTGTGGCCAGAAACAAAGCCAGGTCGCGCATGCCTGACCCAATCGAGCACACTTGCCAGTCGATGACGGCCAATGACGACGGATCTTGTGGATCGAAAAACAGGTTGTCCAGCCGGTAGTCGCCGTGCGTGAAGGTGAGGGGAACAAGACGCGCAGCCCGTCGCCAAAATGAAATCATCGAGCAACCGAACTCAAGCATGACCCGGTTCAGCGGAGGCGACAGGTACTCCCCAAAATCCCTGCGGACCGACGGCAGGAACCACAGATACAGGGCTTGCAACAGAAACAGCTCCCAGCGCGACCTCTTCATCCAGACCCTGGCGGCAAACCGTTCGTCCCGGGTTTGGCCCAGAAACTGCGCGTGCAACATCGTAATGCTGTGGAGGGCGACACGTGCCTGTTCTGCCGTCGCGCCGGCAATCTGGTCCACCTGCACCATCCCGGCCAGATCTTCTTGCACGATCACGCAATCATCCGTCTCCGCGTCGTAGTCGATGTAGTACAGACAGGGCGTGCGTACGAGAACGTCGTCCCGCAGACGCGAGTAGAACGCGTATTCCCGTTCGTGCAGTCCAAGCCGGCGGCTCATGATGCGGCTGCGGCGATCGCGCCCTGGAAGTTTCACGATTACGGACGTCGGGGCATCGGGATCCTCATCGGCATACGCCAAACAGCAGCGCAGGATTTCTCCCACCAGGCCGCGACCAACGCCGACAGGGACGGTTGATACCTGGGTCACTGCTGGAAATCCGGCACCTCCCGCAGCGAACGCGCGGTTTATCCAGTCGGTCGTGATGTCGGCGCCACTGTCGATCAGAGGCGGTTTCGACATGGGGGAAGATCCTGGTTTGTGGGAGGCATACCGCTGCATTGTAGCGATGGTTGCCGCCAATATGCCGAGACGAATTCCCGAACCAGAGCCATCCGACACGGCCGGGAACGGGACCCGTGGCCCTATGGGTCCTCCTCCCCTTGTGGATCGAGCACAACCAGGGATTGATGTATCCACGAACCGTCTTCGGTCTTCAGCCACTGTCCATCAATGCTGCGGTGGACCACCACGATCTCTGTGCCTGCATCCACTACTCCCCTGACGGCAAAGTTCAGGTTGGGCCCCGCGCGCAGGTTCGCCCTGGCCGACACCGTGCCGGTCCTTGGTTGCAACAGTCCAAAGGATGAATCGGCGGGTTGCCGAACTGCCGGCGGTTCCAACTGCCCCGGAGGATCTTCCTCCATGGGAGCGAGGTCCCGCAATGACAGATCGGCCGGACCCATCCGGAACCGACCGAAACCCGTACCGTTCGCCACGAGTTCCTGCAGCCTGGCGGAGTCGCAGCTCCTAAACATCGGACTGGCAGCCATTGCCGCCATACCGATGGCCGGAGACACTGTCGGAACTGGGATGGAACCCTCCCCCTCCGGGTGGCCGGCCTCATTGTTAGCCGCTGCGGGAGTAGCTGAAACCCCGGCCAGGTAGGCAGTCTCGGGGTTCTGCAGAGCCAGCCAGTGCATGTCTATCCACAAGTATTCCGAACCGTGCGCAACCACCTGCCACGCGCCTCCGTTGCGGGTGTCTGCGACATAGTGCCAACGGATTGCCTGGGCGGCGGCGCCCAACCGGGTACTCATGAAGGTCCGCAACTGGCGGCAACGGAGACCAGCGGGAGAAGCCGGTACACCGCGCGGTGATCGCACCGCGCTCCGGGCAGCGGCGGCCGGCATCCCGCTCAACTGCCTGTATTCCCTGTACCAGGCAACGCCAATCGAGGAAAACATCGCCAGCAGCACGACCAGGACTGCAACGCTGCAGGTAAGGAATCGCCGGTAATGCCCGTGCGATCTCAGACTAAACAGGATTGTCTTGAGTACGGCCAATGCCATCGTCTACGCGTCGCTGCAACGCAGGAATGCCGTGCCCAACGCCAAAATCCAGCCCTATTGGGCATCCGGACCGGAGGGGATGGCGACGGGCGCCTGCCATTGTCAAACATCACCGAAACGGCACTTCGGCACCTGGTCCTGCCACTCCGGACGCAGCGATGACCACCTTGGCCGGCGACTCGGACCCATCGGCAGGATCCGCCAAGAATCCCGCGTGAACGAACAGGCCGTCCTGACAGGATGGCGAATGTGGCCCTACGTCTATCCTGCACCCACGAATATGGAGTAGAGCGACAGCGGGATGGTGGCCCCAGAAAGGTCGCCCTGCAGCTCGACCGTATAGATGCCGGGCCCCATAATGTCGATTACTTGGCCGAGGTCCGCCTCGATGCGAAACAGACCCGGTTCCTCGTGCCAGACATCGGCAGCAGCCACCATGACGTTCACGATCTTGGTTTGGAGTTCGAGACCCGGTCCCGCCCTGTGTTGCAGCATCTGCTCCACGTCCTCCGGGAACCGCAGCGACGGATCCGCTTCCCTAGGCGATTGGCAACGGACCCATTCACGTTCGACAATCCGATTCGGTTCGAGATTGCCCGAAGTTCCGACAGGAACGAGTTCGAGAACAGGCATCGGCTCATAACGGCACCCGGTCTGCCACAGTAGGGACTTGGACAATCCCGTCAGCGGCTGCTCCCATCGCAGCAGGATGCCCGCGCCCTCCTTCAGCGTCGCGCCGCCCAACAGATTGCCCTCCATGACGAGTCTGTCGTCCACCAGTTGAGGAACGGCCGCGAAGCGAACAAACTCGCCTTCAAACAGTTGCACCATGGTCTTGAGACTGCAACCGGAAGCCAGGCCGATGCTCACTTCCCTGTGATGCGGGTTCAGAAGGTTGTCCCCGTACAGGCTGCTGGCCAACAGCCAACCCGTCATCCCGTCGATGTCGTCCGTGGATATAGGCGGCAGGCAGGCCGCATTGTCTGCCGCCGGATACCCCATGTAGGCAACATTCTCCGCGCTGTAATCGTGTCCGCCAGCCCACGTATGTCGCATGTAGGAGGTTTCCAGTCTCAGGTTCCAGTGGGACACGTAGTGATTGCGCACCATGTCGTAGGCGTGGGCCTGCGCAGCCCCGATGTAGGTTGGGGTTACTGGTTCCAGCCCCCTGCCCGTCCGCACTTCGTTGATTCGGTCCAGGGCATGGTTCAGAAGGACCAGTCGCTGCAAATCATCAAGAAAATCCACCCGTCCGGAGCCTGGATCCTCCCCGTCCGGCACGTCCTCAAGCTCCACAAGGGATCCATGGATCCAGGAACCTGCAGTCAATTGCCACCACTCGCCGTCCTCGCTCTGTCCCAGCACCACAATCCTCGTGCCCGGCTCCAGCACTTCCCGGACTTGATGTTCCAGGCCCGGTCCCAGGCGAAGATTGGCTCGCGTCACGACCGCTGCCATGCGCCCCGCGGGGCCTTCCGGTGTCGGCGTGGGCGGTACGGCGGTGGGGGTTGGAGGAAGCGGGGTGTTGGTCGGCGATGCCGTCGGCATAGGCTGCGGGCTCTCTGCCGTGGCCGTTGGTTCAACCGGGATGCTGGGGGTTGGCGTGCTTGCCCGCGGCGGATCCGCGGACTCCGCACCGTTCGGCACCGCGGGCACCTCGGCAACGGATACGGCTGCCAGTGAACCGTGGGAAGTCATGTCGACCAGAATGGTGGGATCGCACTCGCGGAACAAGGGACTGGCGGCAAACACGTTCAAGGTCGCGGACGGTTCCGGTACCAGGCCGGCAAACCACTCGGCGGGCAAAATGTAACCGACAGCGCGCAGGACCCCTTCCGAGGTATCGGTGCCTGTTTCCACCCTGTCCCAAAGATAACCGGTCGGACCTCCAGCCACCTGCCACAGGTCTCCGTGGACAACGTCCACGGCAAACAGCCAGTGGGGCATGTCCGAACCGGTGGCCAAGAATGCCGAGGTCCACAGGAGATAGCGGGGTTCCCTGCAGAGGACAATGTCTTCCGGTCGGGGCAACCGGTCCCTTGGGGCAGTCTGTGTCACGGTTCCCACATGCACCGCCTGCCTGATTCGCGCATAGGCACCGTACCAGGGCACGGCCACAGCCGCCGCCAGTACCATGGCCACCAACGCGACGATGCAGCCGCAGTTGAAGAGCCTGGCCCGACATCCCGACCGGCTGCTTGGAGAGGCGGAGCCGAACGCCTCCTCAAAGGAATCTGTAGGCATGGCACGCTCTTGAACGCCATTACTGTATCAGCCCGGGCGTAAATCCGGTTCCCCTCGCACACGATGCGCTCCGCCGGGCTCCGTGGACGGCAGTCCAAACCCGGTCCCTGTAGGTCGGATCCACCGCACACAACGCAACCAGTGTCCGCACACGCCATGAACCTGCAAATCCACGTTGGCAACAACCTGCCCATCCTGAAGTCCATGCCTTCGGTATTGGTCGATCTGATCTACATCGATCCTCCCTTCAACACTGACTACAGGGGTTCAACAACATCGACCCTATTCCCTGCACAACCCAGGGCCGGAGCGAACATGGCGAAGTTTCGCCATCTCCTGTGACACTTGGTCGTGCGCATGCCGAATCGGAGTGCGGAGGATCTTGACCTAATTGCACTGGCATCGCCGCCAACTGCATGCAACTACATGCAAGTTGTAGCTTCAGGTTCTTGCTCGCTAATCGACTCTGGATAGGTTGCAAGGTGCCTGTCTCGCCACTCCGCCAATACAGACAGGGCTACGGTTATTGCCACCACGATTCTCAAGTTCTCAGCCTTCACGCTTGAAGGAGTGCTGCCACCGACCACTTCCACAATGTCCCGAAGTCGCGCACGACGCCAGCCATCAGGAACTTGCCGATTTGAATGGGTCAACTGTTGTGCCCCTGGTGGACTTGGGTGCGCAGGGCGTCGAGTGTCAATGGGCGGCCGGCACGCTTGGCCTTGAGCCAGCGCTGAAAGGACCTCGGGCTTTCCCCGGACGGACGGCCTGCAAGCAGGTCTTCCACGCTGATGTCTTCGTCCAGTTCCGGCCAGTGGATTCCTTCGCCGTTGCCGATCAACTCCCAGTGTTCGCGTTCCTTGGCATCGGTGTATGTCAAACGCGGAAACCAGGCCAGGGGCACCGAGAGCGTACGACCGTCGGACAGGTCCACTGTCAAGGCATCTTCCGTCAGTGAGACCGCGGCGGCTTGTGGGACCCGTGTCTCAGTCATTGAAGTAGTCCTTTCCTTCCTCTATCAGCAGCATCTATTGACCAACTCCAACCCACCGTGCATAGCCGAACTCTGCGAGCAGCTCGTCCATATGGGCAGCAGCTTCGTCGCGCTTGCGCTCAGCCTGGCAGAGTTGGGCCAGTGTTTCCTCAAAGAAATCTGTAGGCATGGCACGCTCTTGACCGTTACTGTAGCAGTCCGGACGTGAATCCGATTCCCATCACCCACTGTGCCCTCCGCTGGGGTCCGCGGGTGGCGGTACGAATCCGATCTCTGTAGCATTTACCGGCTCCGCCACCCGCAACGCGACCAATGTCCGCACACGCCATGAACCTGCAAATCCACGTTGGTGACAACCTGCCCATCCTGGAGGCCATGCCTGCGGCATCCGTCGACCTGATCTACATCGATCCCCCCTTCAACACCGGCCGCAAGCAAACCCGAACCACCCTGCAGACGGTCCGCGACGAGGAACAGGGCGACCGGACCGGGTTTCAGGGTCACCGGTACCGCACCACAGAGGTAGGCCGCCTTTCATATGCCGACTCGTTCTCGGACTATCTGGACTTCATCGGCCCCAGGGTGGAACAGGCCCTGCGCCTGCTCAGACCCCACGGCTCTTTCTTCTTCCACATCGACTACCGGGAGGTCCACTACTGCAAGGTCCTGATCGACTCGGTGTTTGGACGGGACAACTTCATGAACGAAATCATCTGGGCCTACGACTACGGCGGCCGCTCCCGGAAGCGCTGGTCCCCCAAACACGACAACATCCTCTGGTATGTGCGGGATGCCAACCGCTACACCTACCGGTTCGACGACATCGACCGCATCCCCTACATGGCCCCCAGCCTGGTGGGCCCGGACAAGGCGCGCCGGGGCAAGACCCCAACCGACTGCTGGTGGCAGACCATCGTCAGTCCCAACAGCCGGGAGAAGACCGGCTACCCCAGCCAGAAACCGCTGGCCCTGCTCAATCGGATTGTCCGGGTGCACTCCAATCCCGGCGACACCGTGTTGGACTTCTTTGCCGGGTCGGGCACCACGGGAGAAGCCGCCCTGGGCAACGGACGCCACGCCATCCTGGTGGACTCCAGCCCGAAGGCCATTGAGGTCATGGTCCGGCGACTGGCTATCTGGGATCCCGAAGTCATCCGTCCCCGGGATATGCAGACATAGGGGATCATGGGACCGTGTGCCCCGCGAACCATCAATTCAACGGCTATTCCTCTTCACGGACCGCGTCCGTGTCCACCGGCTGCCTCCGGGCTATTGTTCTCCCTGTACGAACCCAGGACACCACCACGACAGCACACATGCCAACCGCTTGTTATCGCAGCCAGATCTGTGCATGCACGTTCCGGCAATTGAGGTCAACCTCTTGGGAGTTAACACTCCCGTGCATCCGCAATGGTCATCTCGAGCGCAGTAGTCTTTGAACTGTTGGTGATGGCGACAGAAGACTCACAACCTCGCTGCCAACAGATATGACCCTCATGTCATATAATGGGTCATGACATGGGAAGTTAACTTCCATCCGGCGTTCTATGAGGAGTTCCAAGGCTTGGCACCCGATGTGCAGGATGAACTGCTTGCGCACGCGCAGGTCTTGGAAGAGTTTGGACCAATGCTGGGCAGACCGCTGGCGGACACACTCAAGGGGTCGCGACACGCCTGAAGGAACTCCGTTTCAACGCCTCCGGTGGGGTCTGGCGAACCGCATTTGCATTCGACCCCAGTCGGAAGGCCCTCTTGCTTGTTGCCGGCAACAAATCCGGCACATCTGAACGGCGCTTCTACAAACATCTGATCAGGAAGGCGGACGAACGCTTCGATGAGCATCTGAGTCGATTGCAAAGATGAAGGAGACATTGATGACCACCCTCAAGGAGGCTATGGACAAGCTGCCAGCGGCGCGGCGACAGAAAGTAGAGGCTCGAGCCCAAGCACTGATTGCCGAGGAGATGTCGCTGAGGGACCTGCGAAAGGCACTTAGCCAAACCCAGGTGAGCGTCGCCGAGAAGTTGGGAATCAACCAGGAGAACGTATCCCGGCTCGAACAGCGCAGCGATCTGTTGCTTTCGACACTCAGCGGTTACGTGGAGGCGATGGGCGGGAAGCTGAGCCTGATTGCACAGTTCCCCGATCGGCCGCCGGTAGCCCTGACGGGCATCGCGGCACTTGACGACAAGAGCCCGGCAGCCAAGACACTTGACTCGGTCTGAGCTCGGACAGCCCCAGGGATGATTGTGTCAACCGCTTGCGGCCGGTGCATCTCCGGACAGGATGGAACCGGCTATCCGACGCGGCAGGTCCGGCTGTCCGGTGCCGGACCTATGTCAGCCACAGCCATCCCACTGTTGCCGCAACGATCACCAGCAGCCAGGACGGCACGCGCCAGAACACGAGCCCGGTAAACGCAACCAGAGCCATCAAAAAGGTGCGGCCATCCGTAACCGCCGAGACCCAAATCGGCTGGTACAAGGCCGCCAGCAGGACCCCGACGACCGCGGCGTTGATGCCTATCTGGGCCTTCTGAACGGGCTGGTGCCGCTGCACGGCGGACCAGAACGGCAACACGCCGAACAGCAGCAGGAACGACGGCAGGTAGATTGCCGCCAGACAGAACAACGCCCCCTGCCAACCGCTGGGGAACGGTGCCAGCACCGTTCCCAAATAGGCGGACAGACTGAACAGGGGCCCGGGCACGGCCTGGGCCGCGCCGTAGCCGGCCAGGAACTCGCTCGACGTCACCCAGCCTGGGGATACCACCGTGGCCTGCAGCAACGGCAGGACCACGTGCCCACCGCCGAACACCAGAGAGCCGGAACTGAAGAAGCTCAGGAACACCTTCACCAACTGGTGGTCCGCTAGCGTGGGGGCCAAACCCGACAGCAGTGCCGATGCCGCCAATAGCACTGTGAGTAGAACCAGGCAGAACACCGAAAGACCGCGGCCAATGCCCAACTCCCGGATTGCGGACAGCGGTTCCTTGTCGTCCTGGGCGAGCCACTGCCCAGCCACGGCGGCCAGCCCCATCATCAACAAGGGTGCCAGGGGGGAGGGAATCAACAGGGAGCCGGCCGCGCCGACCACCGCCATGGACACCCGCACGCGATCGGGACAGAACTGGTTTGCCATGCGCCAGACCGCCTGGGCCACCACCGCTACGGCCACCGTCTGGAGCGCGGTCAACAACCCCGGAGGAATGCTGTCGCGCCACACCGTCACCCCGTAGCCAAAAGCCACCATGATCAGTACAGAAGGCAGCAGGAACGCGATCCATGCGAGAAAGGCACCGGCCAAGCCGGCGCGCGCCAGGCCGATGCCAATGCAAACCTGGCTGGAGGCCGGACCGGGCAGGAACTGGCAGATGGCCACCAGGTTCCCGTAATCGCGTGCGGTGAGCCACCCGCGCCTCTGCACGAATGCCTCGTGGAAGTAGCCCAGGTGGGCAACGGGGCCACCGAAGGAGGTCAGGCCCAACCGCAGAAACACCCGGAAGACTTCGCCGAGGCTGCCTGGATTCATTGATCGCAGCCTACAGGCCCATGGACGATTTCGGTTGCCTGATCACCATGGGCAGGCACCGGGATGCCGGCATCACGCGGACCGCGGTCGCCTGATTGTGCCGGCCAACCGCAACGCATGCGTCTCCGATGCAGCCCAAAGATCAGTAGTAGAGGATCTGTCGGGTGCCCGGATCCACGGCGCGGGCCAAGGCATCGAAGTTCCGCTGCATGAGCCGAAACCGCAGGTCGGCACTGCCGGGATCGTCCCACAGATTGTTGTGTTCCCGCGGGTCGGCCTCGAGATCGAACAGCTCCCCTACGTCAAGACCGTGGTAGTTCACGATCTTGTGGGTTCGGGTGCGCAGCATGGTGGCGTACATGCCGGTGAACTCCTCGCGGCCCGGCACGTCGGAATTCAAGGCGCTGTAGTACTCGGCCCGCACGAACTCCCGGTGGCGCCGGTCGTCGGCCCGTCCGGTCAGGAGGGACATCAGCGATCGGCCCTGCATCCGCTGGGGGATTTCCAGCCCCGCCGCCTCCAGCAGCGTCGGGGTCAGGTCCAGGAGCTCCACTAGTGCGTCGCTGACCCGGCCTGCCTGCACGGTCCCCGGCATGGAGATGATCAACGGCACCCTGACCAGGCCTTCGTAGAAGCGGCATCCCTTCATGACCAGGCCGTGATCCCCGAGGGCCTCCCCGTGGTCCGACGTGAAGATGACAAGCGTGTTTTCCCGCTCGCCGCGCTCGTCAAGCCAATCCAGCATGCGGCCCACGTTCTCGTCCACCAGTTCGATCATGGCGTAGTAGGCCGCATGGATCTCCCGGCCGTCGAACTCGTCCGGATGTTGCGGCGAAGTTTGGAAATCAACGCCGGCCAGGCTGGCCTGGGCCTCCAGGTCCGAGTCCCTGAACCAGGGGCCCGGCAACCGATCCTTGTCGAACCGCGCCCGGTAATCGGCCGGCGGATCGAACGGAGGATGGGGATCGAACATGTTGACCGACATCAGCCACGGCCCACCGCGCTCCTCGGCCATGAACTCCAGCGCCCGGTCCGTGCAGAACGTGGTCTGGTGGTACTCGGCCGGGATTGGTTCCGCCGCCGCATGCAGTTCGCCCAGGTCGGCGCCCTTTTCGCGGACCCAGCGCCGGTAGGCGTGATCCTCGCCCCATTCGTCGCGGGGCGAGTGGCTCCACTCGAACATCCGGTAACCATCGTCCCGGGGCCGCGGCTCGGTGCGACGGCTGGCTCCGGCCAGGTGCAGTTTGCCCGACAGGCCGCAGTCGTAACCGGACCCATCCCGCAGTGTAACCGTCACCAGCTCTGCGGCCTCCGCCCACAGGTCGTTGCCGTTGCGACAGCCGTGAACCGTGCTCGGGTAGAGCCCGGTCAGGAAACTGGAACGGCTGGGGGTACAGATGGGGCTTTGGCAGAAGGCCAAGTCAAAGGCCGTACCTTCGGCACAGAGCCTGTCCAGGTTTGGCGTGTGCACATGGGGATTGCCCAAGGCACCGATCGTGTCGAACCGCTGCTGGTCCGAGCATATCCAGAGTATGTTGGGAGCCGAACCCGCCATGCTTCCACCGCCTGTTTCTAGAGGTCGGGACTGAGGACAATCTTGACCACCGTGTCGCTGCCGAGCCGGTAGTCGCCGTTCAAGGCCTGGAAACCGTCGCGGACCTGTTCCAGCGGCAGGACATGACTCACCATGTCGGCATACGGGAACTCCAGCTTCTCAAGGATCGGCATGGCGCGCACGAAGTGGTCCTCGCCACTGCCCCAAATCGCCTCGACCCGGCAGTTTCGGACCATGAGCGACCGGTTGATGTTGAACTCCAGCGTGCCCATGTCAACAAAATGGCCCACCTCGATGAAGGTGCCGCTGTGCCGCAGGTATCCCAGGCCTTCCGGTGTGGCCGACAGGAAGCCGGCACATTCGAACACCCGGTCCGCGCCCCGACGGCCCGGCGTGGCATCCAGGACCAGCTCCGTGCGCTCCTCGCCGGATGTCACTTCTTCAATGTCAATCGTGACATCGGCGCCAAACTTGCGAGCCAGATCCAACCGCGCGGCCGGACCTCCGACCACAATGATTTTGCCGGCGCCGGACACCTTGGCGCAGATCGTGGTGACCAGCCCGATGGCACCGGAGCCCTGCACCACCACCGTGTCGCCGAACTGAATGTCACCGCGCATGATGGCGTGCACCCCGACCGTGAACGGCTCGGTCAACACGGCCACCTCGGGCGGCAGGTCGGTCTTGATGAAACAGGTATTCGGCTTGTCCAGGTACACATAGTCCGAGAACCCGCCGTAGAAGTGGGGAGCAGCATCCGGTTCGGTGTAGAAACCGTAGGCACCCGAACTGGTGCCTGGCTTGAAGATGATGCGGTCACCTTCCTTGACCGGAACGCCGTTCCAGTCCGTTGCCACATCCTTGCCGAGGTCGGTGATGACACCGACGTTCTCGTGGCCCAGCACCATCTCCTTACTGAAACCGTTCTGCCACATGTGCAAGTCGGTGCCGCAGATGCCGGCCAGCTCCTGCTTGATTACCACGGCGTCCGCCACCGGCGCAGGGACATCGTATTCCCTGATGGCGAACTCCTGGCCCTTGGCTACGATGAGTCGGCCGCTCTTCATGGGAGGATGCTCCTTGTGATTCGGCTCGGGCTAAGGGGGCGGAAAATGCCGGGACACCCCTTGTGGCAGATCGGCCTGAATTCGCGCCTTCTGCCAGCGTTCCATTATCCGCGAGAGGCAAACAATGGGAATTATATCCCTGACTTGACGACGGGTTCTTTGGCATAATGACATCCATAAATGCGAGAGTCCGGTGGCTACCGGACTCTCCACCGGACACGGAACTGGAACTTCCATGCCCAACACTCCCGATTCTACCGCACAGACGCCGGACACCGTCCACCGCACGGTGCGCCTGCGCCTGTATCCCGGCGACACCGCCACCGGCATCCTGCTGACGGCCATCGCCGGCGCCTGCCGTTACGTCTGGAACCACATGCTGGCCGACTGCGAGTGGCGGTATGCGCGCTGGAAGGAAATGCACGTACCCGCTCTCAACTGGCCGGAGGTCCGGGAAGGCAAGACGGCATGGGCCAAGGCCGTCCGCAGGAAGATGGGACCCGGTCCGTCCACGAGCTTCTTCACCCTGGGCCAGCGGTTCACGGAGCTGCGCAACGACCCGGACCACGCCTGGCTGAAGGACTGCCCGTACAAGGTAGTTCGCTACAGCCTGAAGTACCTGGCCGACGCCTACGCGCGGTACAAGGCGGACCCGGCGAACGTGGGCAAGCCCCGGTTCAAGGCCAGGCACCGCACCGTGCCGGGCTTTACGATCCCCGACCAGGTGCAGATCCGGGACGGCCGCCTGCGCGTGCCCAAGGTCGGCTGGCTGCGGCTGGCGGACCGCGACCTGTACGCCGGCTGTCGGCCATTAACCGTGCGGGTCCGCATGGAGGGCACGGAACCGCATCCGAAGTGGTACGCCTACATCTGCTACGAAGTGCCCGCGGAGCAGGTGAAGCAACCCGCTCCGGACGGCGCGCTCGGCCTGGACCGCAATGTGGGGCAGGCCACGGACAGCGAGGGCACGGTGTACGCGATGCCCGACACGGACAGGCTGGATGCACGGATCGCCCGCAAGCAGCGGGAGCTGAGCCGCAAGCAAGGCTGGGGACCGAAGGACCGGCGGCCCAAGTCCAACCGCGGGCGACGTGTCAACGGGCAGTTGAACAAGCTGCAGCGCAAGCGGGCGCGCAAGCGCGACGATGCCACCCACCAGACCAGTCGCACGCTGGCGGACACGGCGCATACCGTGGTGGTGGAGGATCTGAACACAAAGGGCATGACCAAGTCGGCCAAGGGCACAGTGGAGGCACCCGGCAAGCAGGTCAAGCAGAAGTCGGGGCTTAACCGGGCCATCCTGGCGAGCGGCTGGGGTTCGTTGGAGCGCAAGCTGGCCTACAAGGCCGGCGAACTGCGGAAGGTGGATCCGGCCTACACGTCGCAGACGTGCAGCCGGTGCGGCCATGTAGACCAGTCAAACCGGCCGTCGCAGGCGGTGTTTGCGTGCGGGGCCTGCGGGTTCCGTGCGAACGCCGACCACAATGCGGCGGTCAACATTTTGGTGCGGGCGGGACTTCCGTGCGTGCCCGTTTCGGCCCGCGGGACAGGGGCGGCTGCACGGCGAGGGGCGATTCCATTGGGGACCCCGACGACCCGTGAACGAGATGGGCCGGCTGTCCAGTCCGGCCTATAAGTCCCCAAACAATGGCTTTTTCCGCCGACACGGAACCGGCGGCAGGTCGCCTCGGACCCGGCTCCGCTCAGTCGAACATCGCAGGATCGCGGGCCAGGGCGATTTTGACCACATCCTCGCCGTCCAGCGAATAGGTGCCGTTCAGGGCGTCGAAACCGGCCTGCACCCTTTCCAAAGGCAACACGTGGCTCACCATCTCGCCGATGGGCAGGTCCAACTGTTCAAGCAGTGCGTGGCCGCGCACGAAGTGGGGGAAGCGACTGCCCCAAATCCCCTCCACCCGGATGTTGGGGAGCAGGATGTGACGGGCCGGGTTGATGGGAACTTCACCGATGTCCACAAAGTGCCCGCACTCAATGAACTTGCCGTCCTGTTTCACATACCCGAAGCCTTCCGGCACGGCCGGGAGGAACCCGGCGCACTCGAACACGACGTCGGCGCCTTCACCCCGGGTCAGGTCCATCACTAGTTCATGGCGGGCCTCCCGCTCGGAATGGACCGCAATGTCAATGGTTTCGTGGGCTCCCAGACGCCTGGCCAGTGCCAGACGGCCGGACGGCCCCCCGATCATGATGACCCTGGCCGCGCCGCTCAGACGGGCACAGATCATGACCATCAGACCGATTGCGCCGGAGCCCTGCACGAGCACCGTGTCGCCCAACTGGACCTCGGCCCGTATCACGGCATGGGTGCCAATGGCAAACGGCTCTGCCAGCACGGCGGTCCGCGGGTCGGTTTCGGTCCGGATCACGCAGGCGTCCGGATCGTCCAGATGGATGTACTCCGCAAACCCGCCTGAAAACGGCGACTCCAGACCGCGGTAGCCGAATGGCTGGCCAAGGGCATTGCGCGGGTGGTACACAACCCGATCGCCCTCCCGCAGGGGATTGCCAAGGTAGTCGCGGCTGCGCCCGGAGCCCAACGCCGCCACCGTGCCCACGGCCTCGTGTCCCAACAGCGTGGGTTCGGGCAGACCGTTTTGCCAGTTGTGGAGATCGGTGCCGCAGATTCCACCGAGTTCCTGTTGCAGCAGCAGTCCGCCGGCCGCGGGGTCGGGCACCCGGCCCTGCTCCACCGAAAAGGCCTGTCCGGCAACGACCACCGCGCGCCCTGTCAAGTCCATGAAAACTCCCTGTCCTGTGTAGCTGTTTCAGTTTCTCTCGGCGGCACCTAGCGGTCGTCGCCATCCCCGCCAATTTTGCCCCGCTCCCGGCGGGACGACAGCTTGGCAATGTTGGCCTGGGCCACCTCCGCCAGACTCAGGTCCAGCTGTGTGCAAATCTGGGTCAGGTACCACAGGACGTCGCCCAACTCGCCCTTGAGCGCCTCCCGGTCCGCCTCGGTGATCTGTCCGTCGCGATCCCTGAATATCTTCTTGACCTTGCCGGCCAGTTCGCCGGCCTCGTTGGTCAGACCCAGGGTGGGATAGACGATCGGATGATTTGTTTCTATCACTCCCCAGGTGGCAAAGGACCGCGTCTGGTACCAGTCGAACATGTCCCTGACATCGTCCGACGCGACATCGCCGGACACCGGTGGCTGCTTGCCCACGGCCAACCCCTTGCAGCCCGTCATGCTGCGGTTGCAGGTTCCGCCTGCGGAACCCCGTTGGGTGAAACGACATCCGAAAACTGGCGGGTATGCAGGTCGGCATAGAGGCCGCCCAGCACCATCAGTTCGTCGTGCGTGCCACGCTCCACGATCCGGCCGTGGTCCATCACAAGCACCATGTCCGCATTGCGGATGGTGCTCAGGCGATGCGCGATCACGATGCTGGTCCGATTGCGCAGCATACGCTGCATTACGTTTTGGATAACGACCTCGGTGCGCGTATCCACGCTTGCCGTGGCTTCATCCAAAACCAGGATCCGGGGATCCGCGACGAGGGCCCGGGCAAAGCTGAGCAGCTGCCGCTGCCCCTGCGAAAGCGTACCGCCACGCTCCCCAAGCTCGGTGAGATAGCCGTCCTCGAGTTCGAAGATGAAGGGCTCCGCCTCAACCAGTTGGGCCGCCTCCGCCACCTCGGCATCCGTGGCTTCGAGCCGGCCGTAGCGAATGTTCTCCTGCACCGTGTCGGAGAACATGAAGTTCTCCTGCAGGACCACCCCGATCTGCCGGCGCAGGCTGTCCTGGCTCACATCGCGCACATCGATGCCGTCGACGCGCACGGACCCGGACTGCACGTCGTAGAAGCGCGCCAGGAGATTGATCAGGGAGGTCTTGCCGGCACCGGTGGGGCCCACCACCGCGCAGGTCTGGCCGGCACCCACCCGGAAACTCACGTCCCGGAGCACGGGCTCGTTCGGATCGTAGCCGAAGGTGACGCCGTCGAATTCAACTTCGCCCCCGACGGCCGGGAGCTCGACGGCATCGGGCGTATCCTCCAGGTCCGGCTGCTGATCCAGCAGTTCGAACGTCCTTTCGGCGCCGGCCAGGGCTCCCTGCAAAATATTCCACTGCTGTGAAATTTCCTGGAGGGGGAAGAAGAAGCGGCGGATGTATTCCAGGAACGAGATCAGAACGCCGAGGGTCACGCGGCCCTCCAACACCATCCAGCCGCCCAGCCCAATCACGGCCGCGGTGATCAGCGCATTCAGGGACTCGATGGCCGGGGCGAAGGCCGCGGAAATGCTGACGGCCCCGACGTTGGCCTCCAGATTGTCCCGGTTCAGCCGGTCGAAGTGCCGCTGGTTGGCTTCGACGCGGTTGAAGGCCTGAGCCACCTTAACCCCCGCGATGCCCTCTTCCAGTTCCGTGGAGACGGCACCCAGGGACTGTCGGCTTCTCCGGTAGGCGACCCGGGCCATGGCCGCCAGCCGCGTGGACACCAGCAGGATCAGGGGCACCGCGCACAGCGAGATTAACGCCAGGCGCCAGTCGAGCACCGCCATGGCTCCCAGCAACAGCAGCATGCGCACCAATCCGCCGATCAACTGGGTCAGTCCCTGGCTCAGGAACTGGTTCAGCACGTCAACGTCGTTGACCAGCTTGCTCATCAGATCGCCGGCGTCGTTCTTGTCGAAGTAGGAGAGCGACAGACTCTGGATGCGGACAAAGATGTCCGCCCTGAGTTTCGTCATCAGCTTGCCGGTCAACAGTCCCATCATGTAGAACTGCCAGCGGAAGCCCAGGTACTGCAGCCCGTAGTTCACCAGCAGAATGGCCAACGGCAGGTACAGGCCCCGGACCGTCGGCGCCTCAATCAGGATCCGGTTGTCGATGGTCCAGCCGATCATGAACGGACCGAAGGCAATGGCACCGCTGGCCAGGGCCATGGTGGCCATGACGATCACCGAATTCAGCCGGTAGCCAACCACGAGGCGCAGCACGCGCCAGGCGGTGGCCCGCAGCGAATGGGAATCGGTTTCGTCGACCTGGGCAGCCAGCTCGAAGCTGCGGGTGGCACGGCTCAAGGTACGCGCTCCTGTAGGACCTTCGCCAGGGAAGACCGCCGCCTGAGCACCGCCTGCTCACGTGCCGCATCCCTGTTGAACTGCGAGGCGATGATGTCTGCGTAGATCGAGCTGTGTGCCACGAGCTCTTCGTGTGTGCCGCGGTCGACAATGCGTCCACCCTCAAGGACCAATACCTGGTCGGCCTCGCGCACGGTGGAAATACGCTGGGCAATCACAAAGGAAGTCCGATCCTGCATCAGAAGCCTGAGGGCCTCCAGAATGCGTTCCTCGGTCTCGGCATCGACCGCGCTGGTGCTGTCGTCCAGAATCAGGATCCGCGGATCCATCAACAGGGCACGGGCGATGGCAACGCGCTGGCGTTGGCCGCCGCTCAGGCCCACGCCGCGTTCGCCCACGCGGGATTCATAGCCGTCCGGCAGTTCCGCTATGAAGTCGTGGGCGGCCGCGGCCCGGGCCGCCTGCTCGATTTCCGCCTGCGATGCCTCGGGGCGGCCGTAGGCAATGTTGCTGGCGATTGTGCCCGAAAAGAGGATCGCCTCCTGCAGGACAATCCCGATCTGCGACCGCAGCGACGCCAGGGTCACGGCGCGCACGTCCTCGCCGTCGATGGTGACCGATCCGGACGATACGTCGTAGAAGCGCGGGAGCAGGTTGATGATGGAGCTTTTGCCCGAACCCGTCTTGCCCATGATGGCAATGGTCTGGCCGGGCGACGCCAGGAAGCTCACGCCCTTCAGCACGTCCGTAGTCTGGCCGGCATAGCGGAAGTACACATCGCGGAACTGCACGCGGCCGGCAACCGACCCCAGGACGCGGGCATTCGGGGCGTCCGTCAATTCGGACGGCGTGTCCAGGACCTCGAATATGCGCTCGGCGCTCACCAGCGCCCTAACCATCATGCCCGCCAGAAAGCCGATTGTCATCAAGGGCATGGTGAGGAAGATCAGATAGGTGATGAAGGCGGTCAGGTCGCCAATCGACAGCGCGTCCCGCATGACCAGACTGCCGCCGAAACCCAGAATGAGGGTCAGTTGGATGTTGGACATCAGGAAGGTGGCGGGAAAGACCTTGGACACGCTGTTGATGAACTTCAGCAGGTTGAGCCGATAGTTTTCGTTCTCCACCGCGAAGCGATCGATTTCGAAATCGGCGCGGGCAAAGGCCTTGACCACCCGGATCCCCGACAGGTTCTCCTGCAACCGGGCGTTCAGCTTGTCGAGCGTCGCCTGAATGTTGCCGAAATAGGGGCGGATTACCCTGACAAAGACAACCAGCAGCAGAATGTTCAGGGGAAAGATAACCCCGGTGACGATGGCCAGCCGCCAGTTCATGTAGATGAGCGCGGCGAACGTTCCCGCCAGCATCAGACTGGAGGTGATCATGAGGAACAGCCCCTGCCCCATGAACTGGCGGACCAACTCCACGTCGTTGGTGGCGCGGGTCATCAACTGGCCGGTCTGCGCCCGGTCGTGATAACTGAAGCTGAGGTTGTGAACCTTGGTATAAATTTGGTTGCGCAGATCGAAGGCCACGCTCTGGCTGGCCTTCTCGCCCAGGAAGTTCTGGAGGAAGTTGAACATTCCCCGTCCGACCGCCAGGCTGCTCAGGAGGATGGTGCCGTCCCGGATCACCCGCCAGTCGAAGTCGACGATTCCGGCAGTCCCGCCCTGCAGGGCGTCGGCCAGGTTGTCGACCACCCAGCGTATGACCTGGGGCGAACCCAGGACTGTGGCCGTCATGAGCACCAGGCTGATCAGGGCTCCAGCAGCCTGACCGCGGTAGGGTCCCAGGGCGCGCAGCAGGCGCCACATGGTGCGCGCCGAGGGATTGGGGCCGCTTTCAGATGGTTGGGAACCAGAGGATTGCATGGGGAGTTGTTGCCCGGTGCCTTCCTGTACGCAGGGCGAAACCCGAGAAACGTAATACAAGCCGGAAGCGGGCCGAGATACCAAATATTGTAGTCAACGGCCGGCTGCATTGCTGAGGAGACTGCAGCCGAATGCCTATTGGTTCGGTGGCCGAGGGGTCCGTTCAGGCGGAGCAGGGTGCCAAGCGACCTCCGTGTGGCCAACACGATGTCGATGCCGCCAAATGTGCAGGCGTATATTGAACGGCGATGGAGCCGTGGGCCGCATCCGGAGGCTGTCCTTGCACCGTTGTCTGTCGGCTCCTTCACCGGACCGCGGCCATGCAGGAATCGGATACGATCTTCCTGTTGCTGCAACCCGTACCGATCGGCTACGGCATCCCTACCGGAACCAGCCGAAGCTAGCAATGCGCGGGTCGTTCCCGGCCCCGCACGGACCGCGGGACGGCTTTCGCATCAGGAGACTGAACGTGCATCGAAGCGAGCTTTTGCACCAGGCTCAGGACGCACTGAAGCTGGCTGTTCCCCGCGCCCAAGCGGATCCCAGCCGACCAGCCTTCCACTTCCGGGCGCCGGCCCAGCGCATGAACGACCCCAACGGTCCGATTTTCCACCGGGGCTGGCATCACATCTTCTACCAGACCAATCCGCTGACGGACATTACCAGGCCGTTCGGCACAAATTTTTGGGGCCATGCCCGCAGCCGCGATCTGGTGAATTGGGAACACCTGCCGTTTGCCCTGATTCCCGACCACGCCTCGGGGGAGTTCGGCTGCTGGTCCGGAACCGTGGGGGTGAACGGCGAGGGCAACCTGGTGCTCCTGTACACCAGTGTGCCCGACCGGCAAGACCGGAGCCGGATCCCGTTCCAGCAACGGGCTGCGATCGGTGATGCGGCGGATCGCTCCTTCCGACCCTTCGACGGGAACCCCATCCTGGCACTGGACGATCACCTGCGGTTGCCCGGCGGGCCGGTCATGGATCCGACCTGGCGCGATCCTTATCTTTGGGTTCATCGGGGACGAACCTTCATGACCGTCGGCATGGGCGGCGCGGAGGCGGGTTCGCCGCTGTTCGAGGCCGCGGACAGCAGTCTGACGCGTTGGACATACAGGGGCTCCATGTGCCCGGTAAGCGCGGAGTGTCCCAACTTCTTCCCCCTGGACGGCCGCTGGATCTATCTGTATTCGCCCTTCGATGCCGTCGAGTACCGGATCGGAGACTTCGATCCCGACACGCCTTCGTTTACCGAGCTGGACGGCGGCATCGTGGACCATGGCTGCCGGGACTGGAACGGCTTCTATGCCAGCAACGTGCACACCGCCCCGGACGGCCGCCAAATCCTGCACGGTTGGGTCCGCGGTTTTGAGGAGGGCCACGGCTGGAACGGGTGTTTGGCCCTGCCCCGCGAGTTGACCCTGGATGACGACCTGGTTCTGCGCCAGCAGCCCATACAGGAGCTTCAGGCCCTGCGCGGACCGGAGCGGCGGGTTGCGGGCATGTTGCTGGACAACGCCAGCCAGCCCCTTCCGGACGTGGCGGGCAGCCAACTGGAACTGCGAGTGTGCATGCAGCGTCTGTCCGCCGAATCCTGCGGTATCCGGTTGCGCGCGGACGCCAGCGGCAACGGCGGGGTTGCCGTTGGCCTCTCCGACGCGGGCCTGGTCGTGGATGAACAACCGCCCGTGCCGCTCACCGACGAGAACACCGAATTGCACATCTTCCTGGATCGATGCGTGGTGGAGGTGTTTGCCGACGGAGGACGCGTGGCCTTCACCCGCGTGATCCGACAGGATCTGTGGGACACGGGCGTGGCCGCCTGGAGCCGGGGTGGCGTGGCCGTCCTGGACCAACTGGCGGGTTGGTCCATGGACGCGGCCAACATTCGTTGAACTGCCTCGCGGTGCCGGATGGTCACCTGTGCCGTCCGGAGCCAAAACCTGGGTCCAGGCCAGGCACGCCGCCTCGAAATGCTTCGGAATCGGCCTCACTGGGTCCAAGCCAACGCGGCCTCCGCGGCAGCACACGGCTATACTCCCCGGATTGTCGTGTTTCAGAGCCACAAACCTCGACCCGACAGGATGTCCCACAAGGGATTTTTATGAATTACGAAATCATCGGCACGACCATGCAGGCGGTCGAAATCACGTTGGCAGCAGGCGAATCCGTAATCACGGAAGCCGGGGGCATGGCCTGGATTTCAGGTGAAGTGGACATGTCGACCAAGGCCGAGGGTGGCCTGTTCGGCGGCATCAAACGCAAGCTGGCCGGCGAATCCTTCTTCCAGACCACCTATACCGCCCAGCAGGATGACTGCGTCATCAGTTTCAATCCCTATGCGCCGGGCAAGGTTCTGCCCTTGGAACTCACCGGAAGCAACGAATACGTGCTGCAAAGGGATGCCTTCATGGTGTCGGAGACCACCGTGGAGCGGGACATTCACTTCCAGCGACGCCTGGGCGCCGGCTTCTTCGGGGGCGAAGGCTTCATCTTGCAGAGGGTCTACGGAACCGGTGTCGTGTTCGTCGAGGTGCCCGGCGAGGTCGTTGTCAAGGAACTGGCCGCGGACGAGGAATTGAAGGTGGATCCGGGCCACATCGCCCTGTACGATTCAACCATCGACTTCGATGTGAAACGGAACGAAGGCGTGCGGAACATCGTGTTCAGCGGCGAAGGTCTGTTCCTGGCCCACTTGCGGGGACCGGGCCGCGTCTGGCTGCAAACCATGACGCTGCAAAACCTGGCCGCCAAAATATCTCAGCACTCGCCGTCCAGCTGATCCGCTTCGGCAAGTTAGGAATTCCGGTGTGCGGCCGAGACCCGCGACACCAGCCTCAAACCAATTCAAGATAAGGAACCACAAACCGATGGGAAACCGATACGAACTCAGCGGCTGGCAGCTGACAGACCTGTTGCCGGATGCCGAGGATGCCACGGTACAGGCGCACCTGGCTGCACTGACCGCCGCCGTCGAACAGTTCGAGGGCCAACGCGCGGCACTGGAAGCCTTTGACCAAGGCGGGCAGGATCTGGACCTCGTGCCCTTGATACAGCAGCTCGAGGACATCTCGGAACGCATGTACGTCCTGGGAGCCTACGGCAGCCTGTGGTTCTCGGCGGACACGCAGTCCGAAGAGGCCCTGCGTTACGAGGGCTACATGCAGCAGGAACTCACCAACCTGCAGAACCGGGTCATTTTCTTCGACCTCTGGTGGAAAAGCCTCGGCGACGAGCAGGCCGCCGCCCTCCTGCCGGACCCGGAACAGTACCCCGACTACGCCTACTCCCTGCAGAGCGACCGCCGCTTCTGTCCCTTTACGCTGGACGAGCAGTCCGAGCAGATCATCAACACCAAGGACGCGAACGGCATGAGTTCGCTGATCACGGTGTTCTCGATGCTGACCAACCGCCTGGAGTTCACGCTGGAAGTGGACGGCGAAACCCAAACCCTGACCCGCGAAGAGCTGATGCAGCACGCCTATTCGTCGGACACCGCCTTGCGCGAGGCGGTCTACCGGGAACTGTTCCGAGTCTACGAGCGGGAAAACGGCATCCTGGGTCAAATCTATGCCGCCCGGGTCAGGGACTGGCATTCCGAGAACCTGGGCCTGCGGAACTACAGTTCGCCGATCGCCGTCAAGAACCTGGGCAACAACGTGCCGGACGCCGCCGTCGAGGCACTGTTGCAGGTGTGCCAGGACAACGCCGGCCTGTTCCAGGAATACTTCCGGCTGAAGGCCAAGTGGCTGGGCCTGGAGAAGTTGCGGCGCTTCGACATCTACGCGCCCCTGGGCGGCTCGGACAAGCAGATCGACTACGGCGATGCCGTGGACATGGTGCTGGAAACCGTCGACGCCTTCGACAGCGGCGTGGCTGCCAAGGCGGAACGGGTCTTCCGCGACGGCCACATCGACAGTGAAATCCGCAAGGGCAAGCGCTCGGGAGCCTTCTGTGCCACCGTCCTGCCCTCCCAAACGCCGTGGATCCTGATGAATTACACAGGCCGCGTGCGCGACGTGGCAACACTGGCCCACGAACTCGGGCACGCCATCCACAGCCTGCAGGCGGAGGACCATTCGCTCCTAACCCAGCATGCCCCCCTGCCCCTGGCCGAGACCGCCTCGGTCTTCACCGAGATGCTGTTGACCGACCGGCTCATGCGGGAGGAGACCGATCCCCTGGTCCGGCGGGAATTGCTGGCCTCCGCCGTGGACGA
This sequence comes from Caldilineales bacterium, assembly GCA_012271135.1. Classification (GTDB taxonomy): domain Bacteria; phylum Chloroflexota; class Anaerolineae; order Caldilineales; family Caldilineaceae; genus Bin34. Next base: position 25,214 of record JAAXGZ010000016.1, read on the forward strand.
CATGTACGCCACGGTCATGCGCCAGGCCTATTTCGTGGTGTTCGAAAAGGCGGCCCACGAAGCGGTGCTGCGGAACAAGTCCACCGGGGACCTGAGCGAGATCTACCGGAGCCAGCTGGCACAGCAGTTCGGGGACGCCGTGGACGTGGACGACATCTTCGCCCACGAGTGGCTGATGATCCCCCACATCTACCACACGCCGTTCTACTGCTACGCCTACAGCTTTGGCCAATTGCTGGTTCTGGCCCTGTATCGCAGGTATCAGCAGGAAGGGGAGGCGTTCAAGCCCGGCTATCTGCGGCTGCTGGCGTATGGCGGCTCCAAGGATCCGGACGACATCCTGCAGGAGATGGGCATCGACATGTCCGACCCGGCCTTCTGGCAGGGCGGTTTCGACGTGTGCCGGGACATGATCGACCAGCTCAAGGAGCTGGACATCTGATCAGTCGATGGGGTCCAGTTCCGTCTGGGCCGCGAGATAGTCGGCCAGTGCCACTTCCGCGGCGCGGAAACCGGCCTTCTGGATGCTGGGACCCTTGCCGGTGGCGAGGGTCTTGCCCTCCAGGGTCACCGCCACCTCGAACTCCGGCTGATGGCTGGGACCTGTCGCGGACCGTTTCTCATAGCGGGGAGTGGCTCCCAGGTCCCGCTGCATGACTTCCTGCAGCGCACTCTTGGCATTCTGTTGCGACTGGCCGTCCGACTTGGTTGCCTCGTCGACCGCCGGATTAAGCCACCGCGCCAAAAATCGTCTCACGCCCTGTTCCCCTTGATCCACATAGAGTGCGCCGATCAGCGCCTCGAACACACTGCCTAGCATACGGGAACTGCGCAGGATTTCCCGGCTTTTGACACTGGGCCCGGTCAGGACAAGCCCGTCCAACCCCAACTCCAGTGCCCATTCGGTCAGGGTCGCGTTGCGTACCAACTCGGACCGCAGCCGGGTCAGGTCCCCTTCCAGATGGTTGGGCAAGGCCCGGAAGAGATGCTCGGCCACGATTTTGCCCAACACGGCATCGCCCAGATACTCCAAACGCTCGAAGTGGAGGACAGGATCGTCCAAGCCGTGATCGAGCACAAACGAACTGTGGACAAAGGCGTTGAACAACCAGGCCGGTTCCCGAAATGCCAGTCCTTCCCGTTCAGCGAACGCCGACGCTCGGTGCCGCAGGTCGTCGAAGAGGTCATCCCGCCCGAGACGAGCGCAGCGGCCAAGCACAAACCCGCCGCCATCGTGCTCCGGTCCGGAATCCGCCCCCGCGGCGGGGACATCACTGTCGCCTTGATCAAGAAACCTGCCCCAAAGCGACCTGAAGCGAGTTGGCACGGTGATTCTCCGTCGGACCCATCAATGAACATGGACCGTGACACTCCTCATCCGTCCGCGACGACCGGCTCCGGGACGCAGTGGACAGGGAAATGTTCCAGGCGGCAGCACCGCCCTTCAAGTACATTCTATCGACAACCTGGCCGCACCATCCGAACAGATGAACCCGATCCCCCGCCCATGAATCAGCGCACTGCCGGATGGCTGGCCTGCCTGTTGCTTTGGGTGGGTTGCACACTGGTCTGGACGGACACCGCCAGGGCCCAAACCGCGGTCGACCCGGCCACCGAACCCGCCGACAACATCGGGAGTCTGTCCATGGAGGTCACGGTTGATACGCTCCTGGCCTCCATGACCGTGGCGGACCGCATCGGTCAACTGTTCGTAATTCCATTCCAGGGATCCTCCATCCGTCAATCCGATGCCATCGTGCGACTGGTGCACGACTATCGAGTGGGAGGCGTGGTACTGACGGAGCAGAACGGCAACATCGACAACTCGTCCGGCGGTGACACGCCGCGCCAAGTCTCCTCGCTGACCAATCAGCTTCAAGCCCTGCCCTGGGGCCTGTACGCCCCCCGCGGCCAACTGCCGGCCGATCGGGCCGACATTGTGGCGGACCACTGGATGCGGTTGCCGGATCCGTTGCTGGAAGCGGGACTTGGCATCCCGCTTCTAATCGGGGTGTCGCAAACCGGTCCGGACCAATCGGCGCCGGTCCTGCGCAGTGGGTTCACGGCAATGCCAAACCAAATGGCCGTGGGAGCTGCGTGGGATCCCGCCTATGCCCAGGCCCTGGGCACGATTCTGGGCCAGGAACTGGCCGCCGTGGGCATCAACATGCTGCTGGGGCCCAGTCTCGACGTACTCGGCCCGGATGGACGCCAACCATCCGGTGTGCGCGCCACCTCCACCTATGGGGCCGACAGTTGGTGGGTCGCCGAAAACGGCGCCGCCTTCATCCAGGGAATCGCCGACGGCAGCAACGGCCGGGTCCTGTCCATCGCAGGACACTTTCCGGGCCAGGGCGGCAGCGACCGCGACCTCAACCAGGAACTGGCCACCATCCAGCGGTCGCTGACGGACCTTCAACGGAACGAGCTGTTGCCTTTTGCACGGGCCGTGCAGGCCCGGCGGGAGCCCGGGGCCGCCGGTCCCGGAAGTCCGACGGCCGGCCTGCTGACCAGCCACATCCGGTACAGCGGATTCCTGTCGTCGCGCGAACGCACGCCGCCCATCAGCCTCGCGCCGCAATTGGGGGAAATTCTGGCCTTGGATGCCTTTGCCGATTGGCGGGAGGCCGGCGGCTTGTTGATGAGCGGGAGGCTGATCGTGCCTTCGCTGAGCAGCTACTACGGACAGTCGGGCCAAACCTCCTTTGCCAACCGCATCGCCAACGATGCCTTCCATGCCGGCAACGACCTTTTGTGGCTGGCTGGTTCCGGGCCGCTGGATCCGAATGCGGCATCGGCCCTGCAGGAGGTCATCCTGTTCTTCAATGTCCAGTACCTGGAGAAGCCGGATTTCGCGCTGGCGGTGGACAACGCCGTGCGGCGCATCCTGCAAGCCAAGCTCCGTCTTTACCCTCCCGTCTTCTTCGATCGGGCCGCCTGGACCAAACTCGAGGAGGTCGACAACCCGTTGTCGATGCAGACGATCCGGCACCTGGCGCCAATCGGCGCCAGTCAGTCGGATCCGGAGGTGGTTGCCGTGGGCTTTGATCCGCTGGCCTACCAGAGGCTGGGCGGGGTACCGGCTCAGCTTGGCGAAGGCAGCCTGGCCGTGAAGGCCGGGATCATTACCTGGGTTGCGCAGGATGCCGCCACGCTGCTGCACCTGGATGCCGAACAGGCCGCGGATCAGGTCCGGGCCGTGCCCAATCCGGACGATCGCCTGCTCATATTCACCGACGACCGCACGCGCCCGACCTGTCCCGGGTGCCAACCGGAAACAGCCCTGGCAGTCGATCAGGTCGAGGCCACCATCCTGCGCCTGTTCGGTCCGGATGCCACGGCCCAGATTGAGCCCGACCGCATTTCCAGCTACGGTTTCGGTGACGTGGCGGCCTGGCTCAACCGCACGGCCAACACCGTGGCTCAGTTCCGCATGGATCGCGCCCTGACGGAAGCCACGTGGGTGATCTTCGCGATGCTGGATGTGGATCCCGAACAGTACCCTGCCAGCGAAATCGTCCACCAGTTCCTGCGGCAAAAGCCGGATCTACTCCTCGGCAAGCGGGTGGCGGTGCTCTCATTCGACGCGCCGTACATGCTGGACGAGACTGAAATCAGCAAGCTGTCGGTGTACATCGCCGCCTACAGCCCAGACCCGCCGTTTGTGGAGACCGCGGTGCGCGGCCTGTTCCACGACCTGGAGATGTCCGGCGCGCCGCCGGTCAACGTGCCGGGCACGCCCTACGGCAGTCTGGTCGAACGGCTGGAGCCGGATCCGAACCAGGTAATTCCCCTGACGGTGTTCGACGACAAGCACAGTTCCCTGGATCTTCAGGCCCTGGAAGTACGGCTGGGGGATTCCCTGCAGATCCGGGCCGGCCCCATCCTGGACCGCAACGGCAACCGGGTCCCCGACGGCACCCCGGTGGAGTTTCTGCTCCGATATCCCAACGACAACCTGGACCTGCGCATTGATCCAATCCCCACGCGGGACGGCAGTGCCACCATGGATCTGCCTTTGGATCGCGCCGGCACCCTTGAACTGGCTGCGCGCAGCTTGGAAAGCACGACCAGCATCGGGTTTCAGATTCGGGTCGAGGAAGAAAGCGCGGCGCAAATTCTCACGGTGCAGCCCACGGTTACACCCCTGACCAACACCGAGCCGCCGTCTGCGGAACCTGGTCCAGCGATCAACCGCACCCCCGCGCTGCGCTGGACACTCACCCCGTTGTCGTTCCTTGGCTCTCTGGCAGTCCTCCTTGCCTGCCTAGGGCTCTACGCCGTACTCTGGGCACGCGAGCTGGCCGTGGAAAGGAAGGTCCTCAACATGCTCTGGGGCGCGGGAAGCAGCGCCGGCCTTTACGTCGCCGCCGCCTTTGTGCTCCCGTTCGCGACCCCGCACCTGAACCAAGCAACGCTGATGTTCGTCACGGCCAGCCTGTCCGCCGGCAGCTGCCTTGTGGTCCTGGCCTGGTTCCACCTTGTCCGGGTCGATCACTGACGCCAATTGAGGCTGGTTGCACCATCGCCTCCCCAGACCGGCAGGACCGACGCCCACTGCGGGGATCGAAGATGACAGTCAGCCCGCGACAGCCCGGCCGATGGTCACGGACCGGAAGGGATCGACGGTGTTGAGGAGAGGTCGGACATGGCGGAGAACCGGTCCCCGGACCAAAATCAATGAAAGTGAAATAGCATTTCGGAATGTGAATAGTTGCATTTGATGTCTAATTGACATATGGTTAGTGGCATACACCGCACAGCAGTCTCCTGGGCCCTCTTCGGCGCACACGCGGAATTGGAGTCTGCTGCGGGTGTCCCGGAATGACATATTGAGCCGCGGGCCGGGACGATCGTGACCGTGATCGTCACCGACTTCGCCGACGTCCGGGGATCGCGGTCCCGCGACCGGACATGTCCAGCACCGTCGGCCCCCACACCAGTGCAAAGCCGGCGTGGACAGCACCGACCTCCGCGACGGCCATCGCCAACCTCGAGATCCACCACTGCGCTTCGGGCACGTGCACCGCGTACCGGCATCCCGACAGTGGATGCACAGGCCTTCTCGGCCTTCCGTTACTCGGATAATGTCGGAAGAATCGGAGTGTTCGCCGGCGGCTGCCTTGTGGTTCTGGCTTGGTTCCACCTTGTCCGGGCCGACCACTGACACAGCTCCGCCCCGGAATACGGCCCCCCGGCAGAGCCAATGGCCCCCTCCCGTACCACGGGCAGACTGGACCCGTTACAGCGGTACCGATGTTCCGATGCCCAGTTCCCTGGCCCTGGCATAGACCAGGCCAGCGGAAACCGTATCCTGGATGGCTAGGCCAACCGACTTGAAGAACGTGGTCTCGCGGGCGGATGTGCGTCCGGAACAGCGACCCGTGAGCAGGTCGCCAAGCGAACCGACGACATGGTCCTCCGTAATGGTTCCGTCGGCCAGCGGGATCAGCAGGTCACCGGCCTCCTCCATCATGGCTTCCCGGTCGTCCACATACACCGTTGCACGCACGACGGTGGCTGCCGGCACCTCCCGGCGATCCGGCTGAAACACGCCGACGGCGTTGACATGAACTCCTTCCTCCAGATCGCTGTCCGCGAAAACCGGCGTCGCGGAGGTGGTCGCGCAACATACGATGTCGCTGTCCGCCAGCGCCTCACGCGGAGAGGTCGCGGCCTGATACTCAATGCCATCGGGCAGTTGGTCCCGCAGGTCCTCGATCATCCGCGCCACGTTGGCCGTGGTTGGAGAGTAGACACTGATCCTTTCGAGACGGCGCACTTCGCTGACGGCTGCTGCCTGGGTCCGCGCCTGCACGCCCGCGCCCAACACGGCTAGCCGACCGGCTCCGGCGGGAGCCAGCAAATCGGTGGCCAGCCCCGCCACAGCCCCGGTGCGAATGGCCGTCAAGGCACCGCCGTCCATGCCAGCCAACACCTTCCCGGTAGCTGCATCCACCAAGAGCACCCACCCGTGGATTACCGGTTCGCCGCGCGCGGCGTTGTCCGGATAGACGGACACCACCTTGACCGACGTGTATCCGGCAGCGGCGCCGTCCCGCATCCAGGCCGGCATCACGAGCGAGATCCCGGCAGTGCCGGGCGGATTGATCTGGGAGCGCACCGGCTGCACCACTTGGCCGCGGGCCAAAGCCTCAAATGCCGTACGCATGCCGCCGACCGCCTTGTTCATGGGCAGGCAACGAACCACCTCGTCTCCCGACAGCATCAGGATCGCGTCGCCTTGTTGGAATTGGGACATGTCACCATCCTTTGGTGCGGCATCCGGATCGGATCTGCGCGGACTTCCCAGGGTAGCCTGGGCCCGGATCCCCCTTGCGTGTTCCGTTCCGGCGGCCCGTTTGGCGGCATCGCCGCCGCGCGGTACCGAGCCGGGCCGCAGGTTGAGATCGGCCCTGTCAAGCAACTTGCCCACCTGGCCAACCGTGGTGCCAAGTTCACGGGCCAACGACTGCCGGGACCATTGTGTCCCGCCGTCCGCCGGCGACTCCGACAGCTTGAGCAGCAGGCGTTCCAAATCCGGACCGGGGTCCTTGCGCGGCCGGCCGGACCGGGGCCTGTCGGTCAGGCCGCCGATTCCCTCCTCCAAGTATCGACGGCACCAGTGCAGGACCCTGGGGCTGGCCATGTCCAGCCGTTCGCCGATCGCCGGTGCATTCAGGCCCCGGTGGGCCAGAAGCACCGCCCGCGCCCGTTGGGCCAATCGGTTTTCGATCCGCGGCTGCTGCACCAATTTCCGGAGTTCCAGAACCTGCTCGTCGGTCAGGTCCACATCCCGGACCGCGCCTCGCTGACCTTGCAGTTCCTGATTGGACACCGAGACCTGCCGGAAGTCCCTGAGTCGCGGTCGCCGCCCCGATTGCCCCGCATTCAGACGGCGCATCAGGATACCTTCGAAGCCAAAATCGGCAAACCGCCGACGCCACACACTGACCTGGCTGGCCGAAATACCCAGTTGCCCAGCGATGTCTCCGGTAGTGCGGCCGTCCGCGGCCATCAGGATCGCCAGATACCTGCGCCTCATCGCCTCGCTGGTGGCCGGATTGTTGAGCAGCGCCTCCAGTTGCTCGCGTTCGGACGCGGACAACTCCACACGGATGGGCGGACGGCCAATGTGGAAATTGGATGGGCGGGTCATGTCTGTTCCGTTACCCGGTACCGATCGGTACCGGTTCGGGTACTTCGCTCTCTGTTGATGGGGACGGCGTTGCAAGCCCCCGCAACTCGAGTCCGGGGCGGGCAGTCCCCACCGACTGTCTGGTTCATTCCGCGAGCAGGGCCTTGACCTCCCTGTAGGGCATGTACAACATTATCTCCTCGTCGTACAGCCTCGCCGGAATGTTGCAGGCGGCATTGGTGGCCGGGTTGAATTCGTTCGCGGAGAGAATCAGCATACAAAATCGGAACCGCGGGCCATCGGCGCGTTCTCGGGTGGGATTCACCAACCAGCCGCAGGACATACGCGTCCGCATCCCGCTTGGTTGCCTGCCGACGATGGGTCCGTCCTGTAGGATTCTCGTCCGCTCGTCCGTCCCCTGGTGGTACAGGACCTTCCCAATGCAGTTTCAAGGCAGGTAAACATGACGCTCACGGGCCGCAACGCTCTCATCACCGGCGCCACGAAGGGTATCGGACGCGCCATGGCCCTAGCCATGGCAAAAGCCGGCGCCAACATCGCGGCGACAGGACGCAACGAGGAAGAGTTGGCCAGCTTGCAGATCGAAGTCACGCGGATGGGTCCCGCCTGTCACACTCGGGCCGTGGACTTGTCGCTCCAAGATGCCGCGGCCACCGTGTTCGAGTTTGCCAAGTCAACCTGCGGGGATATCCACATCCTCGTCAACAACGCGGGCATCGGCTCCAGCCAGCAGCCAATGCTGGTATCGGAATACGACGATGCATTTTGGAACCTGATGATGCACGTCAACCTGACCGTTCCCTACCAGCTCGTGCGCATGGTGTTGCCGGAGATGATCGAACGCCAACACGGACGCATCATCAACGTGGCATCCATCAACGGCAAGGTGCCGACCTCCTTCGGTGTGGCCTACACTGCAAGCAAGCATGGGCTGCTGGGGGTGACCAAGTCGGTTGCCCTCGAGAACGTGGCACATGGCATCACGTCCAATGCCATCTGCCCCGGGCCGGTCGTGTCCAAGTTGAACAATGCCCGCATCCAATTCGACGCGGACCGCCTGGGCCGCAGTTTCGAGGAGCAGGAGGAAACGATGACCGGCCACGGCCGGCGGATGGTACCGGAGGAAATCGCACCTTTGGCCGTCTTCCTGGCCGGCGACGGTGCGGCCATGATCAACGGTCAGTCGCTGAACGTGGACGCCGGCAACGTGATGGCAGCCTGACCAGGCTGTTTCAATCCTCCAGGGGCAGGCTGATTCGCCGACCCTCCTGCGCGGACCGGTAGGCTGCCAGGACCATCTCCACCGAAACCCGCCCCTCTTCCGCCGTGATGGTTTCGTCCGTTCGGCCCAGCACATAGTCCACAAAGGGCCTGGGCACATTGCCGATGCGTGCCCCGTGCGTATCGGGAATATCCATGGGAATCTCGGTCCAGGCCTTGTCTCCCTGTCGAATGTAGCGCAGGGCACAGGCGTTGGCGGGTCGCGGCGCGGCAGTCGACGGACCATCGTCGTAATCCTGGATGATGGAGCCTTCGTCCCCGTAGATTTCAGTGGTGTTGACCCCGGCCACCGTGGTCGAAGCATTGAACAGGAACCCCATCTCGCCCTTGACGAAGCGATAGACAGCAATGCCGGTATCGTCGGTGTCGATGGGCGTCACGATGCGATCAATTTCGGCCATCACCGAAATCGGCTGCCCCAACAACCAGTAGAACCAGTCCGCGGGATGGCTGGCGTCGTCGAAGAACATGCCGATGTTGGCTTCCGGATCAAAGTGCCAGCGGCTGGGGCTGTTAACGAACTGCGGATTCAGCAGCACGCCAATGCAGTGGCGGCGGCGCACCACGGAGACGTTGCCGACGACCCCTTCGTCCAACAGCCGCTTGATGGCCTGGTTGGAGGGATCCTGGCGCATCTGGAAGGCCATGCTGAACTTGACGCCGCTGTCGTTGACGGCCTTGATGATGCGATCGCAGTCGGCCAGCGTCGTGGCCATGGGTTTCTGCAGCAGGACATGCTTGCCGGCCGCAGCCGCCAACTCCACCATGTCGGCGTGACGGTTGGTTTCGATGCCGATCATCACCGCATCAATGTCGGGATCCTCGACCACGGCGGTCGCGCTGTCCCTGAACGCATGGCCGTAGTTGGCCGCGGCCGCCCGGCCGCGCTCGGGGTTGTCATCCCAGGAAGCAACCACTTCCGCGTCGGGAAAGTCCCGCAACACCCCGCAGTAGGCTCCCACATGCCCATGGGCATGGCTCAACACGCCCAGCCGTACCTTGTCCATTGCCTATCCCACTGCTGACTGGCTGTCCCGGTGCGCTAGCCTGGAACTTGATGTAATCGGCATCACCCACCCCAATCTCATCCCAAGAGGATGAGCGCCCATTGGTCCGGCACACCTTTGTTCCTGGACACTTCGCTGACAGTCGCCAACCGGAAGGCTGGACTGACACTCTCTCCATGTCCTTTTGGACTCGCTCTGAAAGTATAGGCGAGTTGATTCAATTTGAGTGCAGCGTTCAGGTGGTCGCACTTATGACCGCCCCAATCGTAGCGATACCGGCGAACCAAGAGTTCAACGCGCGTATCCGGCCTGCACGCCAACCTGCAGCGCGACTTCGCCTACCTGGACCGGACCGGTGGTATGACCGTAGCCTACGACCGGATCGAGACCGCGGCACGCGGGCACGGACGGACCGTACAGGGCTGCACCACCAGGGCCGTGCGCCAATACATCACCAACCTGCCCGTGGACACCGGGGCAGAACCGGTGCACAGCCACTGGGGCATTGAAAACAGCCTGCACCAGCTGTGGGACGACATCTTCCAGGAGGGCCGTTGACGTCTGCGCACGAGGCAGGCTGCGCAACATGGCGGCCTTGAAACGCATCACCCTGAACTGCCCGACCGTTCTACAGCGAAAATCCTAGCCATGTCAATTCGCCGACAGGGCAGGATAGTGGCCCGCAATCCCGCCCGACTGGAGCCGATCATGCCCCTGTGACGACTTTGTCAAGGCCCTGTATATAGCACACGGCGCACGCCTGATTGTACTCCGGATCACATACGCTCCTGCACAATCTTCTAGGCTCATAGCACATGACTTCCAAGCGCATAGCCACCTACCAGCCGCCATGTGTACTGTACCGACAAGTACGGGGATGCTGGCAGCACCTCCGCAACGTCCCTGACGACAGCCAAACACCCCGACAATGCAGTTCAAGCCCCGCCGGATGCGGGGTTTTGTGTTTCCCACAGCCCTTCAGGTCCCGTTGTCCAGCCATCACCGAGATAGAAACCCCACATGGCTACACGTTTCCTCAACAATCAGTATCTGATAGTCCTTTGTCTTGGGTTTGCGCTGGTGGTGTGGGGTGTACTCCCCGCCACGGCACAGGCCATGCCGGAACCTGACGATTCCAACCGCCCACTCACCCGCAGTGAACTGGAGACACTGCTGGAGTCGTACCCGAACATTAGTGTCACAACCGGGTACAACGGACCACTGCCAACCTTGGCCGAAGCACAGACTATATTCTCACGAGCCATTCAAATCAACTCTATGCTGGACACGATGGCCCTTGTCAATGGCGACAGCGGGGATGGCGAATCAGACGCCAACAGTGTGCAGGCGTATGAAGTCAAGCGCACATGCACTGAAAACATAAATGTATTGGGCCGTGTGCGTTTTGAATTCTGGTTGGAGTCAAATGGTTCCCAGTTCACCGACATCAACAACTTTGAAACAACCTTCATTCCTGCTCCCACTCTGCCTACAATTGGAGGAGTTGACCTTGAAAGCATCGAAGGCAGCATCATCAGTGACTACAACTATCCCTTTCAAAACGGCAAAAAGTGGGCAGGAGGTGCCACTGTGGAAATTATCTATGTAATTTTAGAATGGGTTGAAGTCTCCGGCGAATGGGTGGCACAATGCAGTGTGAGCCACTAGCCATGCTTCAACATGTCATCAAATGGTGTCTGGTACTCGTCGGTGTAGCCTTCCTCGCAGGCTTCGTACTGATGGGTGTCAGACTGCTCATGTTCATCTGAACACTGCCGCCCGTGCCTCGCGAGGCACGGGCGGCAGTGCATACTCAATGCACAGTGGTTAGGATCTCAAGAGATCTCAACGGGACTCGAACCTGCGCCTCCCTGTTGGCGGCAGGGCACTTGAGACTGTGGTTTGGACAGTTTTGAGCCGGTTTGGCACTTCCTTTTTGGACTTGGCGACGCATCCGGCATGACAAGGGGATAAATCGGAGGGGGCGCTCCGACCCCCAAAGGCAACCGCACGGGACCTGCTATCGTTGAGGCAGCTAACACGTCAACGATGTTGGCCTTCGGTTGGTAATGTTTGCCGTGTCCCGGCTCTAAACCGCGAACACCTTGTTGCGCAGAACCGTCTGGTTCTCGTAGATCGATCCACCCTTGAGCGCCGGCGGCAGCGGCATTCGCACCGGCACATCGGTCACCCGGGCCTCATGGGTCGGTTCCCCGCGCAGAATGTTGTCGTTGAAGCTGTCCCAGTCGGACACCCCCAGCAGCGGCCAGGCATCGATGGCGGTCATCTGAAACAGAAGCAGCCGCCGGGGATGCGCCGAGACATTCTTGGCCGAGGCATGGAGCGTGCGCACGTGGTGCAGCGAAATGCCGCCGGCATGGACTTCCATCAGCTCCGCCTGGTCGGCATCCGCAACCTCTTCGGTTACCGCTCCAGCAAAGTAGCCGTCCTGATGGTGATCAAGAATCGGCCCCCGATGGGAACCGGGGATGCACAGCATGCAGCCGTTCTCCTCCAGCGTATCGTCCATGCAGACCCCTACAGCCAGCAGGTCGTCGTTGGTGTGGGGATAGAAGGCCCAGTCCTG
>JAAXGZ010000081.1:0-9322 GCA_012271135.1 Caldilineales bacterium
CCCCCAATTTAGATGCAATCGCCCTGTTGGCGCCTCGAGGCGCACCAACTTCCACCGAATCCCTGTGCTAGGATCGAGTGTTTATGAACATCGACTCCCCGGTGACGGCGGTCGCCATGAGCGGCGGCCTGGACAGTTCCATGGCGGCCGCTCTGTTGGTTGAACAAGGTGTCGACTGCATCGGCATCATGATGCGGCTCTGGTCCGAACAGGGACCGGGGATCGCGTCCACGAACAAATGCTGTTCGGCAGACAGCGTGGACGTGGCGCGGGCCGTGGCCGATCGCCTCGGCATACCCTTCTATCTGGTCAATGCGGAGGAGCCCTTCCGCAAGGCGGTCGTGGAACCATACATTGGTGGATTCGATCTGGGCCGGACGCCCAATCCCTGCCTCAACTGCAATCGGCATATTCGGTTCGACTGGCTGCTCAGATATGCGCTGGGACTGGGTGCCGAACGCTTGGCCACGGGCCACCACGCCCGGAGTCGTCGGGAGGCGAATGGTTCCTATAGCCTGCTACGGGCCGTCGATCCGCAAAAGGACCAAAGTTATGTACTCAGCGTATTGACCCAAAGGCAGCTTGGCCACAGTCTATTTCCGGTGGGTGCGTACACCAAGCCGGAACTCAGGGACATGGCACGTCAACGCAACCTTCCGGTGGCAGACAAGCAGGAGTCCATGGATCTCTGCTTCGTAGCCGACGACGACTACCGCCGATTCCTGGAGGACTGGAGCCCGTCCCCGGTACAGTCCGGACCCATCGTCACCATGGATGGCGACGCGGTCGGCACGCATCAGGGTCTGCACCGCTACACGATCGGGCAGCGACGGGGCCTCGACATCCCCGTCCATTCCCGCGAACCCCGATATGTCATCCGCAAGCTGCCGGAAGAGAACGCCCTGGTAATCGGCAGCCGATCAGACCTGGCCACGCTGGAATTCCAGGTGGAAGAGACGAACTGGATTCGCCGACCGCATTCTTCCGACCCGGATCTAACCTGTCAGATTCGGTACCGGGGCCGGAGCATCCCCTGTGCACTGGAGGAAACCGGCGACAACGGCGTGACAGTGCACCTGCAGGAGCCCCAGTACGGGGTCGCGCCGGGACAGGCCGCCGTCTTCTACCGGGGAGACGAGTGCCTGGGCGGGGGTCTGATTGCATCCCCATGACAACCGACTGGTGGCTGAATCCAGCCCTAGTGCTCGGTACCGTCATCGCCGTCGGTTACGGAGCCTTGTTCCACCTTTGGCAGGGACGCTCATGGCAGGACCTGATTACATCGGTGGCAGCCGCCCTGATCGGCTTCGGGCTGGGTCAGCTGATTGGCACCCTGTTCAACTCGGACTGGTTCCGCATCGGCCAGGTACGGGTAATTGAGGCGACGATATTCGCGGTGCTCGCCCTGCTGCTGAGCCGACGCAAGCCGGAGCCGGCCGGCTGACGGCACAGGTATCATGGAGCAGGTCCTGGATACCATCCGCGACATCACTTTCGTGCTGATCGCGTTGGAAACCTTCGCGGTTCTGGGCCTGCTGATTCTGCTGATCCGGCACCTCCTTCGACTCGTCCGCATTCTGCGGACCGGCGTCGCACCGATCCTCGAGGATGCGCAGCAGGCGGCACGCACCACACGGGCCACGGCGGAGTTCGTGGGGGAACATGTGGTGAAGCCGACCGCCGAGGCCCGCGGCAAGCTCAGTGGCCTCAGGCGGGCGATGCAGGTCCTGTTTGGGGATCTGCTGCCGCCGCACTGACACAGGACCGCCCCGAGGGCCCCTGCGGGGACAAATCCATGGAGTACGGTGGATTCCGCATTTGGAGCGGTTCCGAACCCGACTTCCCAGGTCAGGCGGAACAGGCCCGCAGTTTCCTGGGAGCCCCCGACAATCCCGCCCTGTTGCCGCCCCAGTTCGTCGCGGCGGCACTGACCGGCATCGGGGGCATGCTCGTCACCCGGTCGCGTGCCGACGCGTTGGTGGATGTCGTGTTTGCACTCCCCACGCGCGATCCGTCCGCGATCCTGGCGGTCCGGCATGCCGCAAACCGACCTGGCGCAACCCGACTGACCCTGGTCACCCGCGACCGGCCCGGAGCACCGGACGGCACCCTCGTAGACCTGCCCGCCGACTGGAAGGCCCCGGAACCCGTCTTTGCCACCGATTCGATCGCCATCGGCGAACCGGGCTCCGAACACGCGGAACAGGCCCGGCAACTGCAGGGCCGAATCTGGCAATCCCCACCCGACAACCTCTATCCAACCTGGCTGTACGCCCCCGTCTGTCCCGCCTCGATGTCCCTTGTTGCGCTCCACGAGAACCGAGTAGTGGGGTTTCTACTGGGATTCCAGTCCCAGCCGGATCGGGACGGAACCACGGTGCTTGAATCCCAAGTGATGGGCGTGGATCCCGACTACCGGAACCGGGGCATCGCCGTTCACCTCAAGCACCAGCAGGCAATCATGGCCGGCATGCTGGGCATCGATGCCATCCGCTGGACCGCGGACCCGTTGCAGGCGGGCAGTGCCCTGCTCAACTTCGGCCGGCTGGGCGCCTTCAGCCGCAGGTTCCTGCCCGACTACCTGCCGTTCCGCAACGAACTCAACCGCTTACCGGCCTCCCGCCTGCGCATTGAGTGGACGGTGGCTGGAGAGGACCCGCGAACCGAGTTGAGCCAACACCGACTCCACCTAAGGGAGTCCGTGGTGCCGGGGACGACGTGCCCGATTGCCAATGATGGTCCGATGGACCTGCAAATTACCCCCGGCAATCCCCTGATTGCGATTGAAATTCCCCGCGACTGGACCGCACTGCAACAGTCGGACTTGGCGGCAGCGCGCGCCTGGCGCACCAATCTGGACGATCTGCTGCTGCGCTGTCTGGGCGAGGGCCCCGACCAATACCTGATTACGAACGCCGTGATCCATCGGGGACGCGCATTCCTGCTGGCCGAGCAGGCCACCAACAATCTGCTCCGGCTGTACTCATAGGCGACGGATTTCCACATCCACTGCTATTCGGGCATCGACACCCAGGTGTAGACATCCTCCTGCGGTTCGTAGCCCAGGTACTTCCGGGTGTCTGTCAGCGACCATTTCATACCGGTGTTGAGCGACATCCCATTGATGCAGATGTAGGGACCGGGCCAGCCGTGGGACTTGGCCAGGACGGCCCGCTCGAACAGGGCCACAAAGTCCCGGTCGGCCAGCCACATCTCCTTGTACCAGCGGTCCGTCCGTTCGTACTCCTCCCGATAGGCCTCGGGCACCGAGCGGCGGGGGGCCGCCGTGCCCGACGGGGTGAGCGATTCCGGATGGTTGCTGCCGTGGTTGCACCATCCGATCCGGATGCAGACAAACTCCGTGTTCCCCTTGCCTTGGTCGGATAGGGCCAAGCCCCGATACAGACGCTCGCCGGCCCACTTGCCGGCCGCATAGGCCGGGGAGGCGTAGCCGTCCTCTCCCAGCCGCACCGTCGTGCCCACACCATACGGCGAGGAGGGCAGCAGTTCACCCGGACCCACCGTGGAGGCCAGGGGTTCGTCCTTGTACTGGCCCATCGTGTGGTTCGTGGTGGCGAACACCAGACGCCGACAGGTACTCGAAGCCACCGCGGCCAGGCCGATGTTGACGTTCATGTCCATCGAGACGGCGGCATCTTCCCAGGAGGCGGCTGGATTGGGCACCTGTGCAGCCAGATGTACAACCTCGGTGCAGTCCGCCGCCACCTGCTGCCAACGGGAATCGTTCCAGTCCCTGAGATCGGCTTTTAGGTAGTCCAGTTCGGCCAGTTCGTGATCCTGGTCCCGAACCTTGATCTCGAGTTCAGCGCGGGTCTCTGCCACCTGTCCGGCCGACGCCGGCATCACATCGATGCCCGTAATCCGATCCACCAGTGGCTGTAGCAGAAGATGGCGAATCAGCTTCTGCCCCAGATTGCCCTGTGCGCCGGTCACAAGCACATGTCTGCCCATATCCGATCAGTCCCCTTTCAGCCGTAAAAGTCGGCCACCTTTTGGAACAGGTCGCGGAAAATTGCATTGCGATCCACCATGGTGGCTTCGCGCATGGGCTGGCCCTCCGGCTGCGGAATCCAGTCCAGTGTTGCAGGGTCCAGGTCCGGCGTCGCGGTTACGCGGCTGCGCGTCCAGTCCGGATTGATGACGTACGCGGTAGCGGCCAAGTCCCACACCTCCTTGGCCCAGGCATAGTGGTTGTCGCTGTAGGCGGCAAACCGTTCCGTTAGAAAGGCCCCGACCGGCCCCAAGGGTGCCAGATGCCGCTCCAACTCCGGAACGGTGGTGAGCAGGTGGGAGGCCACACCCCAACAGGGGAACAGGGTCAGCGAGGGGCTGAGTTGCAGCAGCAGCCTTGAAGCAATCGGATCCTGCATGAGATTGAACTCGCGGGCGTTGGTCCGGTGTAGCGGCTGCCCACCCAGCCACACGACGCGCATCCGCCGCCCAAGGTCAATGTCTCGTTCACGCGCAGCCAGCAACACCGAGGACACGTTGGTCGGAGCACCGATCGCCACCACGTACAGAGGCTCGTCGCCTTCCGCCAGCAGGGACAACATGTGCTCGACAGCCGGACTCTGCACGATGTCCCGGGGAGAGTCCATGAACCGATCGGAGCCCCTGAACACCATTCCTTCCGGTTCCTGCCCCAACAGTCCGAACAGACGCAGGATCTCCTCGTAACTCTTCTCCATGCCGTTGCCGGCGCTGGATGAACGATTATTCAGGAACGGTGCGGCGTAGACCGCCTGCAGATCCACCTCGGTGGGGGACAGCATCACGTGGACCAGGGCAAACTGGTCGTCTATTTCATTGTAGGTGTCGGTGTCCAACACCATGCGGACGCGGCCCGCGGGAGTCGGCGGTTCCGACGATCGGATTTCAGCCATATCGATGGGGGATCCTGCAAATGGAAACGCGAAGCGGCTTGGCTGCCTACACCGGGGACCGAGGACCGAGGTTCGACCCGAAACCAGTCCAGCCAACCCGGTGCATAAAGTTCAAAGCTGTTGCATGAACTCGAAAATCATCTCGTTGCTGCCCGGCAGGGCCTCGTGTCCGAAGTCCGGGAAGAACTCGACGGACTTCGGCGACGTGATCTTGTTGTAGGCGGCAAATTGCGTGGACGGCGGACAGATCTGATCCATCAGGCCGGTGAACATCAGCACCTCGGCCCGGATGCGCGGAGCCAGGTGCTGCACATCAATGTAGCCGAGCCGGGCGAAGGCCGCATCCTCGCGCTTGTGCTGCGGATCGTACTTGCGGAACCAGTCGCGCAGTTCCTGATAGGCGTTGACCGTCAGATCCATCTCCCAGGTGCGCTTGTAGTCCGTCAGGAACGGGAATACCGGCGCCGCCCGTTTCACCCGGGGTTCCAGGGCGGCCGCGGCAATGGACAAACCACCGCCCTGGCTGCCGCCGGTGACGCCCACCCGGTCCGGATCCACATCGTCCATGGCCATGACCAGGCCGGCCAACTGGGCCGCGTCCAGGAAAATGGAGCGGTATGCCAGATGTTCGGGTCCGTCGTCGCTGAGGCCGCGTACGATGTGCCCCCTCAACGTTGTGCCCTTGGTGCCGCCCGGATCCTCAGACAGGCCCCCCTGGCCCCGACAGTCCAGGGCCGCGACGGTAAAGCCGGCCGCGACCCAGCCCAGCTTCTCCAGCCAGCCGCCCGAATCCCCGGAGTAGCCGTGGTACATGACAATGCCCGGATGGCCGGGGGCGGGATCAGTCGGCTCCAGAAGCTTGGCGTGCACCCGCGCCCCGTTGATGCCCGTGAACCAGAAGTGGGAGCAGGCTGCAAAATCCGTCTGGAAAGCCGCTGGAATACGCTCCGGATTCGGGTCCACGGCGCGCATCCGGGCCACGCCCTCGTCCCAATAGTCGTCGAAGTCGTTCGGCCTTGGGTTGCGGCCTTTGTAGATAGACAGATCGTCCAGCGACAGGTCGAATGTCAAGGGCATGGCATGCGTATTTCCAAGGTGGGTAAATCAGCTGCAGCGGTACTGCGGGGAGTCAGGCGTATTCCCAGTCTTCGTCTGGATCCTCGTCATCTTCCTCCATTTCGGCCAAGGCCTTGGACAGATCTGCCATGACGTCTTCGTGGCGCATCTGGGACCAGTTGCCCCACAGAGACCTGGTCAGCCGTTCCGGGTCGCGGCGCAGGCCGTAACGGGCCCAGTATTGGCAAACCCGCTCAACATCCCGTTCCAGCAGGCTGTAGGCCTGTTTGTTGCCGGTCACGGGCACCACCTGCGGAAAGTCGATGACCACGACCCGGTCATCCCAGAACAACAGGTTGTGGGCGGACAGGTCGCCGTGGATGAAGCCATTGGTCAGCATCAATTCGACATTGTGCATGACTTGGTCGAACGACGACTTGACCTCAGACGGGTCCAGACGGACTTCGTTCAAGGTCGGTGCGGCCACCTGTGCATCCCCGATGAACTCCATCAGGATGGCGTTGTCGGCCGCGTCGAACGGCTCCGGCACATCGGCCCCGACCTCCCTGAGTACGGTGAGGGCGTGGCGTTCGTACAGCAACCAGGACGTCTGCTGCGCCTGCTTGCCGTAGTCGGACCGCTTCAGCATGGCCCGCAGCAGCCGCTTGTCCTGCCGACTGCTGACATTGGTGCCCAGCGCCAGCACGTCGCGGCCCTCGCGGTACACCATGTCGTTGCGCATGGTGCGGTGGCTGCGCGGCCGATAGGTCTTGGCCGCAAACAGGTCCAGCGAGCCGTCCGGCGCAGTCAGGCTGCAGCGGTAGACGTCGGCATCCTTGCCACCCTTGACCTTGCTCAGGATGTCGTCCACCAATCCGTTCACAAAGAAGGGGCGCAGAGCTCCCATCAGCCAGCGCCGTTCGACCTGGCCCGGCCGATAGGTGGTTTCAAAATCGCCGGTAATGCTGCGGCGTATCTCCTCCTCCATCCTGTAGCGCCAGTTTTCCCGGAAGGGAACCTTGTTCTCGAACTTGGCCTTGGGCGGCCTGCGAATCAGCTTCTGATCGTGCTGGAAGTCGGGATCGTGTTCCTCGGCGTAAACCTCCCATTCTTCTTCGTAGTCGTTCCAGTCGGTTTGGTATTGTGCAGACATGCGTTGGTCAGCGGCTCCGGATGGCCTTAGGTGTCAAAGTGCCCGCGCAGGCCGAATACTCGGCTTGCCCGCGACAACGGGGACAGGATTCACGGGAACCGTTGTAAAAATGGTTGACTTTGGTGGCATGACCACCATCAGCCATTCCTGAAGACGCGGTCCGTGCCGCGCCGCCGCCCCAACAGTGCAAGACGGCTCCGCCCTGGAATCCCACCAGGGAACATCGAACAGATCCCCGCTCAAGCCACCCTCCGGGCAGCCTGAGCCGGATTGGGTGGGCCTCTCCGCCTCCCCAGCCGGTGTTGCGCTGCAAGCGCCGGTCCCAACTGTCCCGAAACCGCACCCCAGTACGTCCACACGTGCTTCACGCGTTTCCTCGCGGGTACGGTGAAGGCGACCTGGACGCCATGACCGACGGGGGCCACCCGCCGGCGCGGGATGCGCTCGGAACAGCCGAGTAAACGTCGGGCCAGCACCAGGGCTGCTGCCTGGTGTACGCTGAGCCCGTAACGTTCCATGAATTTCACCCGGCCAATCACGGAGCTGAAGGCCGGGTTCACCTGGCGTACCTCCACCCCCTGCCGGTAGCCGCGGGAGAGGAAGAACGCCTTGATCTTGCCGTAGCTGAACGATGAAAGCATGCGGCGGTACCGGCGCGACTCGCCTTTGAGCGCCGCCTTCTTCTGACGGAAGTCCAGTCGCTCGATGACGATGGGCTTGCCTGCCGCGCGGGCGTAGGCCACCACGCGGGCCACGGCGTCGCCGATGATCGCTTCGGCTTGGTGCCGGGATTTCCCGTAGGTGACCAGCGGCACCCGGAAGGCGTGGACGGGGTTGCCCGAGACATCGGTCTCGGCCACGGCCAAGTGGTCCGCATTCAGGTCCACACCGATGGCGCCGCGCCGTTTGTCCGTGACCACCGGCACCTCCATCATGTCGGTGGTCGCGAACACGCGCCAGCCTTTCGCGTTCCGCTTGAAACGGTAGCTGATGGCCTGGCCCAACACTGTGGCTCGCACCGCCTGCTCGCCATGCTCGCGCCGATACCGGGTGTACTCGGCATTGCTCTCCAGCGCCGCCAGCACCTGCGCGTGGCCGTAGGCAAAGCGCACACCCTGGAGGGTCAGGTACTTGCCGTGCTCTGGCGCGAGACAATCGGGTAGCCGCAGCCGCAGGGTCAGCGACCCGTCGTCCGCCACGGTGGCCACGCACAGCTGGCAGCCTGCCGTCTCGTCCCGGCTGCCCAGCACGAAGAACTCGTCGCTGCGCGCCTCCCGCCAGTCCCGGAGCCACTCCTGGTGGCTGGCGTAACCGTTCTCCTCTAGGTGGTGCTGCTTCCGCCAGAGCTGCTTCGAACCGAAGCACAGCCGCACCCGTCCCGCCTCCATGTCCGCCTGCAACGCCGCACGCTGCGACTGCAGGGCTGCCCACCGACGCTTCTGTTGGTGGACCTGCTCCCGGTGCCCGTGCCCGGCCGCAGCCCTGATCCGGCGCTCGGCCTGCGCAATCCGCTGACCTAGGCTGTCCACCCGCAGTTTCTGCTGCGCCCGGACCGACGCCATCCTACCTTCCAGGGACACCCGCACCGCGTTGAACATGCGCGCCGGGATCCTGTACCGCTGCAGGTACGGGCGCTTCAACGACACCACCGACCGGCCGGCCGCCACCTCGGCAAACAGCTTGTGCTCCACGCGGCCGTAGAGTTCACCGTAGGCCGACAGCACCGCGTCGCCTGCCTTGCGCTCAACGCCAACGTATACGGCAACGCGTGTCTGGTAGGTGCCGGGATGCTGCATCAACCTACCTGCACCGCCGCCAACGAGACTTCCACGTTCTCAAACCCGAAACGGCTCAACCGCTCCCGATGTTCCATCACTATTGTCCCCACCGTGTGATCCGTGACTAGCCGCCGCCACCAACGACGATTGCCATGCAGGTCGGTCCCGATCAGCCGGCCGATCCGTAGACGCAACGTCCATCCTGCTCGGGAGGCATGACCACGTTGTAATCCCCGTTGGGCAGCCGCTCCATCCGAAGCGCAGGCGACAACATCCCGGCATGGTGCCTGCGGACCGGGGTGGCCTTGTCAAAACCGTACAGGCGCCCCTAGGCGGTGAAACCAATGCGATGACCCACAACGTCCATGGCCAACTAGAATAGACTAAATTGTCAGCAGTTGCCAACCCCGGCACTGTTTCACTTTCGTTGA
>JAAXGZ010000081.1:9358-39338 GCA_012271135.1 Caldilineales bacterium
GGACATATACGGCTTCCTTTCCCTTGAAGCCGGCCGACCACCAAGACCGTGCAAAAGGAGCCGTTCATGTCCGCCTGAACGGTTTTCAACGAAAGTGAAACAGTGCCCCAACCCCGGGGTCCGTGCTGGATTGTGGGTTTGGGGTGACGAGTGACAGCAACGGGACGGAAGCCGCTGTCCCCGCCGCAGTCCGATCAGCCGGGGGCAGCGGGTCCGCGGGAAGGTCCGACGCTGTCGATAGCCAGCACAGACACCGTTCTCGTCAGGGCGTCCTGTCCTATCATTTCAACCTCCCTGCGTATGCAACGCCGGCTGGATAAGCGGAACTGTGGCCGACACAACAAGGAATTATACAGAGGATGGGTAGTTCAGACCACGCAAACCGGTTCCACCGCTTCACCAGTCGGGGGGACGTGGCCGCCTGGGAGAGCGGCATCTTCCGCAAGTGGCCCTATCGCCACACGATGATCGATACGGTTTCCGCCACCCTGTCCGCCCACCGATCGGAAGGCCCGTTGCACGTGGTCGAGATCGCCACCGGCCCCGGCCTGATGGCACTGTGCCTGCTGCGCGACATTCCCCATCTCACCTACACCGGGCTGGACTACTCCGTACCGCTGAGTGACTTCGCCCGTCGGCGGCTGAGCCAATTCGGACCGCGCGCCGAAGTTTGGCACGAGGACGCCAACGAGGACGGCTGGACCCGGCGCCTGCCCGCACCGGTCCAGGCCTTTGTGTCGCTGCAGGCGATGCACGATCTGGGAAACCAGGACAATGTCACCCGGATCTACGCCAAGGCGTTCGAACTGCTCGACGACGACGGAATCTTCGTCAACGCGGACTTCGTTACAGCACCCGGCAAGCCCAACGCGAACGATCCGGGTCGATTGCCCGTGGCTCGTCATTTCGAAGTCCTGCGCGACCTGGGTTATGCCTGGACCGACTGCATCGCCCGCCAAGGGGACATGGCCTGCCTGGTGGCCGGCAAGCGCTAACCTCGGGGGGCCTCCACGCCCACTCCCGCCGCAGCCTCCACAAGGTCACGCCAGGTTACATCGTCCACGGGAATGCCGTGTGCGCGCCGTTCGGCGGCCGTGCGCGCTTCGGGCTCGCCCGGCAACATGACTTCGTCGAACCCCGGGGCCGGCCGCACGGACTTGAAGAACGCCACGTAGTCGCCGGCATCGCCAGAGAAAGCGCCGAGTGCCCGGAATGCTTCGATGCGCAACAGGATGAAGAACGCGCCGTTGTTCATGGGACCCTCGACCTTCTGAGGAACACCGCTGCCTGTCAGCAGCCCGGCCATCACATCGTTGAGCAGGCTCAGGCCGGATCCCTTGTGTCCGCCGAACGGCAGGAGCATGCCTCCGTCGTAGAGGTCTTGCGGATTGATCGACGGATTGCCGTCCTTGTCCAACATGGAGCCAGGCGGCAGGTCTGTCCCCTTGTTATGGGCAATCTTGACCTTGCCCTCGGCCACCACGCTGGTTGCGAAGTCGATCACAATGGGATCTCTGCCCTCCAGCGGGACGGCCGCCGCCAGGGGATTAGTGCTCATAAGCCGTTCACTACCGCCAAACGGCGCCACGATGCCGCGTCGGCCACCGCCGTTGCAGAAGGCCAGACCAATGAAACCGGCGTCGGCCGCCATCGTGACCCATTCACCCAGACGGCCTACGTGTCCACTGTTGGTGATGCCGCCGGCAGCAATGCCACAGGCCTCGGCCTTTTCAATGGCTTTCTTGATCGTGAGGTAGGCGGACCATTGCCCGAAGTTTCGCTTGGCATCCATGATGAAAACGGATGGCGACTCCTCCAGCGGCTCCGGATCCGAGGCGGGATCCAGCCTCCCGTTCTCGATCTGATCCAGATAGAGGTTGACCCTCACCACACCATGGGAATCGTGGCCCAGCAGGTTTGCCAGTACTAGGGACTCGCTGACCTTGTGCGCAATCTCGGTGCGCACGCCTACGGCTTCGAACATGTCTTGGACGAAGCTCTGGAGAATGTCGGACGAAATGGTGTGCATGGTCGAGAAGTTCCGGATGATCTTGGGTACGCGCCAGAGGACACGGGGCACGGCCGGCGCCTGCTTGGCTCCATGTCGGCGTGGATGCCGCCAACGGCGAGGGAATCTTACGATCAGCGACTATGAAACCTGTGATCACTTGCAGCTGGACCGCGGAGACCCATTGCTCGAGGAACGCATTTGGGGCCTGCTGTCGCTTCTCCCGGAAAACGACGTGTTACCAAAGGGACTGGGTACAGGTGGCACAAGCTGGATTGGAACCTCCGCGAAACGCTGTCCCCAGTCTCCGACTGCGTCCGACATCAAGGTCAACTGTGTTGGTCCTGTCCATTGACAGTTCTGAAACACCGGCCTCTGAGGGTGCCTCAACAAGTCAGGCTTCACACGCGTCAATCAGCGTAGTGAGGTCCTTCCAGCCGTAGGCAACTTCAACCAAGTCGACACCGCCGATCTCAATGGTTTTCTCCCTGATCTTTTTGCCTCCCAGAGCTTCGTAAAAACGGCAGGCAGATCGATTGTCCTGCAGTACCCACAACAACATGGAAGGAAATCCATCCAGTATCAACCGTTCTGTCACGGCTGAGAAAAGCCTACGGCCAAACCCCCTCCGTTGATACGACTGCAGCACATAGATCATATATAGCTCGGCAAGATATATCCGGTCACCATCGCTTTCCGGTCCTGCCCCGGCAAAACCAACTACTCCCTCTCCTTCAACGTCGGCAACAAAGCTGCACATGGAGGACTGCTTGGCTTCAAGGATATCCACCCACCAGGCTTCCCGGTTCTGATAGGACAAGGAGGCTAGAAACTCGGCCGGAACAATTCCCGCATATGACGACTGCCACGTCTGGATGTGAACTTTCGCGATGGCCTTGGCGTCCGCCGGCTCCGCCGCTCGGATTGACATATCTACATCCTCCTGGTTCCGACACTCATAATACGGCAAGTTCGAAATCGATTTTCTCCCCACGCGCATTGCAACTACCCGTAACTATGTTGCGTGCCGAATCTTGATCATGGAGACAAGGCCCTGCTGCCAAGAATCCCGGTCTCGGATCACCGAGGCCATGTGCAGTAGACGATGTTTGAGGCCGATTGGGCTCGATCAGGCTGTCGCGGTTACCTGGAATGCACATGCCGCGCGGGAGATTCAGTCCGTGTGGCGTTGTAATGCCGGCAAGCGTGTCTGAACCGTGCTGACTGGTCCAACTACAGGGAAACGCTGCGCAATAGGTCACCGACCGGCTTGACGCAATCACGGAGACGATCCACCTCCGCGATCGCTGGGACTGCAACTGACAACGCTCTGGCCTGTCGTGCCAAGGGATGGCGGAAACCAAGTCGGGACTGGCATCCTGACCCAAGGTGTTTCGGAATAATTGCCAACCAGCGGTCCTGGATCAACCCGAACCCGTAACCCACCCCAGAATGACGAAGGCGTCGGGCGAGAAGAAATAGCCCACCAGCAAAATGGCAAGTTCGACGGCCACCACCACCGCTGCCATGCGCCGGGCCCGCCGGGTCCCGTGATGGTGCAGGTAGGTCTCGCCGCTGACAATCGACATGGTAATGACAACGAGGCCCAGGACCATCGCCGAGATGGTCTGGACATTGAAGCCGACCCAGTATTCCCGCCCGTAATCCTCCACGATCACATTGAAGAGGCGCAGCAGGCCGGCATAGGCGGCCATGACCAGATCCACCCCAATCGCGACCTCCGCAATCCCCAGAGCCGAGGTCAACAGCCAAACCAACCCCAGCAGGATCGGCTCAAGAGGTCGGGGCAGGCTCATAGCATATGTGGGTCAGGGGCAGCTGCCGGACCGATACCTGCCTGGATTTCGGCGCACATCAACCGGATTCCGCCGTCTGTACCGGCGTTCGCGGACTGCATCCAACTGCCGGTCCCGTATCGGTCAGGCCCGCGTGACGTTATTGCATGCCCTGCAACTCCAGCTTGTCGGCAAAGTGGCAGGCCGACGCATGGTCCTCCCCAATCGTCATCAGCGGCGGAGTCTCGGTCCTGCAAATGTCTTCGGCGTACTGGCACCGGGGATGGAAATAACAACCGGAAGGAGGGTTGGACGGATCCGGCACTTGGCCGATCAGCGGAATGCGGACCGTAGGATTGCGGGGGTCCGGCTTGGGGGAGGCCGACAGCAGCGCCTCGGTGTAGGGGTGTCTGGGATTCGTATACAGCTCGCGCTTGGGTGCCACTTCCACCATGCGTCCAACGTACATGACCGCCACGCGGTCGGAAATGTGCTCGACCACGCTGAGGTCGTGGGCCACGAACAGGTAGGTCAGATCAAATTCCTCCTGCAGGTCCTGTAGGAGGTTCAGGGTCTGGGCCTGAATGGACACGTCCAGGGCCGACACCGGTTCATCCAGCAGGATGAGCGAGGGGCGCAGGGCCAGGGCGCGGGCAATGCCGATGCGCTGGCGCTGGCCGCCGGAGAACTCGTGCGGATAGCGCTCCATGTGCTCGGGTCGCAAACCCACTGCGGACAGCAACCCCTGCACCTCTTCGTCGGTTTCACGCCCAAGATCCAGTCCGTGCACCCGCAACGGTTCCCTGACGATGTCCGACACACTCATCCTGGGATTCAGGCTGTTGATCGGATCCTGGAACACCATCGCGATCTCGCGCCGCAACGGCTTCATGTCCCGCAGGGGCAGAGTGGCCAGATCGTAGACCTCCCCGTCTCCGGAACCGTTGGCGTGGGAACGAAACAGCACCGCGCCGTCGGTAGGGTCGTACAGCCGAATGGCCGTGCGCGAAGCGGTGGTCTTCCCGCATCCGCTTTCCCCAACCAGCCCGAGAGTTTCCCCCTTGCGGATTTCAAAACTGACGTCATCAACCGCCTTGATGTGGCCCACCACCTTGCGCAGCAGGCCCTTGCGGATGGGAAAGTACTTCTTCAGGTTCCGGACTTCCAGCAGGACGCCTGGATCCTCAATGGACGCGGGCACGGGTCACCTCTTGCATCGTGTCCGGATCGTGCAGCAGGCAGGCAGCTCGCTGTCCGTCGCCTGCTATGAGCAACTCAGGCATGCGCGCGTCGCAGACCCCGGGCATCACGTCGGGGCACCGGTTGTTGAAGGAGCACCCGGTCGGAATGGAAAACGGGTCGGGCACCATGCCCTCGATCACCTCCAGCCGGGAACCTTCGGTCTGCCCGATGCGGGGGATTGATCGAAGCAGGGCCCGCGTGTACGGATGCTGCGGGTTGTAGAAGATCGCATCCGTGGTGCCCTGTTCGACAATGCGGCCCAGGTACATGACCGCGATGTCCTCCGCCATCTCGGCGATGACGCCCAAATCGTGGGTGATGTACATAATGGCCATGCCGAACTCCTCTTGGAGGTCGAGCATGAGATCGTTGATTTGAGCCTGGGTCGTGACGTCGAGCGCCGTGGTGGGCTCGTCGGCAATCAACAGTTTGGGGCCGCAGGAGAGGGCAATCGCGATCATGACACGCTGACGCTGGCCACCCGAAAGCTCGTGCGGATAGCTCACGACCCGTTCTTCCGGCCGGGGAATACCCACCTTGTCCAGCATCTCGACAGCAATCTGTCGGGCTTCCTCGCGCGGAATCCGATTCTGCCTGGCAATGGCCTTGGCCATCTGGTCGCCGACGGTCTGACGCGGCTTCAGGTGCAGTTGAATCGACTCGCCGATGTGCAGGCCGGCCGTGTAGACCGGGGTCAACGAACTCATCGGCTCCTGGAAGATCATGGCGATCTCGCCGCCGCGCAAGTCCCGCATCAGTTGGCTGTCGGACGGCTGTTGGGCAATGTCGATGAGTTCGGAGTCGCCGGAATCATCCCGTTGCCGGTTGTACAGCATCTCGCCGCTCACAATCGAGCCGTTCTTGGCCAGCAGCTGCATGATGGCACGGGCCGTCACGGACTTGCCGGAGCCGCTCTCGCCGATGACCCCAAGGGTCTTCGACTTGCGAATCGTGAAGTTCACCCCTTCGAGGGCGCGGACCGTGCCGCGCCGCACGTCGAAATGAACTTGCAGGTCCCTGATGTCCAGCAGGACTTCAGAGTCAAGGGTGGCCGTCGCCATGACTACTGGCCTCCGTAGGGATCAAGGGCATCGCGCAGGCCGTCGCCCAGCATGTTGAAGCCCCAGATAGCCCCGATGATGACCGGGATTGTGATCAGCATCCACGGCGAGAACTGGATGGCCCGGATGCCGGACACCTCGTAGAGCAGCACGCCCCAGCTGGTCAGCGGCGGCCGCAGGCCCAGACCCAGCCAGCTGAGCGCCGTTTCGGCCAGGATCATGCCCGGAATGGCCAGCGTGGAAATCACGATGATGTGGCTGGTGGCACCCGGAATTAAATGGCGGAACATCACGCGCCAGTCGTTGGAACCAAACGATTGGGCAGCCAAAACGTATTCGCGTTCCCGCAGCGAGAGGACCAAGCCGCGTACCTGCCGGGCCAGGCCGCCCCAGCGTACGCAAGCCAGGATGATGGTCAACATGAAGTAGACCGCGATCGGAGACCACTCAGGCGGAATGGCGGCGGCCAGGGCCATGAACAGCGGGATGTCCGGAAAGGCCGACAGGAACTCCGTGATGCGTTGCACCACCAAGTCTACCAGGCGGCCGTACCAGCCCGAAATCACCCCGAGGGTGGCACCGAAAGTGATGGTCAGGAACTGGCCGATCAAGCCGATGAGCAGGGAAAGGCGGCCCCCGTAGATGATGCGCGTGAACAGGTCGCGGCCCAGGCGATCCGTGCCGAACAGGTACACGTAGCCGTCCGGACTCTCCTCGGGATCCACCCCGAAGAGATGGATGTTGGACGGGATCAGGCCGGCCAGGCGGTACTCTTCGGCGCGCACGAACAGGTGGATCGGATAGCGCACGCTTTCATCGACCACGAAGAAGCGCTTGCGCAGTTGCATGTCCACCTCCTCCTTCAGGCCGTAGACGAAGGGCCGGGCCTGAAACCGGCCCTCATGGCGGAACTGCAGCCGCTGGGGCGGGGCCTCAAGGTAGTCGGAGACGGTGTCGACCAGATAGGGAGACC
The DNA here is from genome assembly GCA_012271135.1 of Caldilineales bacterium. GTDB lineage: Bacteria > Chloroflexota > Anaerolineae > Caldilineales > Caldilineaceae > Bin34. The sequence goes on from JAAXGZ010000081.1 coordinate 16,439, forward strand.
AGAATTCCGCAGTCAGGGCGCAGACGAAGTAGTAGGCGAGAATCAGAAAGCCACCGAACATCGCCAGCTTGTTCTGCCGGAACCGCCACCAGACCAGAACCCAGTAGTTCTGGCTGATCTCCTTGGCATTCTGCTCCTCTGCGAACGGTTCGGGGACGGCAGTGCTCATGTCCGGTCTTCCTAAACGGAATGGTAGGGCCTGTGGCTACTCGAGGCGAATGCGCGGATCAAGCCAAGCCAGGGCCAGATCGGCCAGCAGGTTGCCGACCAGCAGTATCAGGGTAAAAAAGACCAGGGTAGTGCCCGCCAGATACATGTCCTGACGCTGCAGGGCCCGGACGAACTCCGGTCCGATCGTGGGCAGGTTCAGCACGGTCGCCACCAGGGCATTGCCCACGATGATCCCGGGCAGGGCCTCGGACCCCAGGATCACGATCAGGGGATTGATGGCCATGCGCACCGCATGCTTCCAGGTCACGGTCCGGCTCTTGAGACCGCGCGCCCGGGCCGACTCGACGAACGGCTGGCCGAGCGTGTCGAGCAGGTTGCCGCGCATAATTCGGATCAGCCCGGCCGTGCCCGTGATACTGCCGATCAGGGCCGGCAGCCAGAGGTGTTTCAGAAGGTCCACGAACTTGGCGAAGCTCCAAGGCGCATCGCGATACTCCCGAGAGAACAGTCCCAGGATGTCGACATCCGTGAACTGCACCACGTAGAACAGGAGCAGCAGGGCGAGCAGGAACCCGGGAACGCCCAGACCAATGAAGCTGATCGTCGTGAATATCTGATCGCCGATCGAGTACTGGTTGGTGGCGGAGAAGACTCCGATGGGTATGGCGGCGATCCACACCAGAAGAATGGAGGCCACCGCCAGGGCACAAGTTAGCCAGAAGCGCTGGGCGATCACCTCCCGGACCGGTCTCTCAAGGGCGAACGATTCGCCGAAGTCCCCCCGTACGAAATTGGCGGCCCACTTCACGTATCTGGGCAACAGGGGAATGTCGAGGCCGTACCGCAGCCTGAGTTCCGTGACCCGGTCCTCCGCGCTCCGGTCGCCGCGCCCCTCCAGTTCCGTCAGTAGCTGTGTGAGGAAGTCGCCCGGCGGCAGTTCGATGATCACGAACCCGACGAACGAGACCAGCACCAGCATGACCACCGAGTAGCCCACGCGTCGGATGATGTAGGAAAGCACGATCGGGAGCCGGAACCAAGTGGGACGGTCTACCTAAAGCAGGGGCCGGCGCGCAACCTGCCGACGAACACCGGCAGGCAGGCAATCGCCTTGACGCAGGCGCCGGCCCCGGAATGCCACCCCGGTTGCGGTCGCAACCGGGGTGGCGCCTTGTCAATCTACTGTTCGATGTAGAACTGCTCCGGATGCACGTTGCCGGGGCTGCCCGGAGCCCACGGACCCAGGATGCCGAACGACGGCACGTTCTTGAAGTAGTTCTTGATCACCACGGGCATCGGCTGATCGCCCGCGCCGCCCAGGGTGAAGGGACCCTCGTCAATGTGGATCTGCACCGCTTCCCACACAACCTTGTGCCGTTCTTCCTCGTCGCCGGTGGCGATGCCCTTGTCATACAGGGCCTGGAGCTTGGCTGCGGGGCTGCCCGGCAGCGGCTCTTCGCCCTCGGCTCCGCCAGTCTGGCGCCACCGGCCCTGAAGCGGCCAGGCCCGGTTGCCGCGCAGCGGGAAAATCCAGTCCGGGTAGGTCCAGATGTCCAGCTCGGAGGCATGGCAGTTGCGGAACATGTACTTGGCTTCGGTTTGGCGGCTGCCCCACTCCGGCTGGCCGAAGAGGTCGTTGACAATCGCGTCGATGCCGATGGCGGTCATCTGTTCCTTGAGCTCGATGTTGGAGTTCTCGGAAATGACCTGTCCGCCCCAGTCGCCCGAATCGAGGATCAGCTGGAATGACTTGCCGCTGGGCAGGTCGCGCCAGCCGTCGCCGTCCTGGTCGGTAAAGCCGGCCGCTTCAAAGCGCTGGGCTGCCAGGTCGGGATCATATTGGGCGTCGGCCTGTTGCCAGGCCTCGTTGATGGCCTGTCCCTCGGGGCTCTGGAAATGCCAGGCCTGCGGGCTGATCGTGGACTGCTGCGGAATACCGATGCCGTCCCAGACCACGTCGATCAGGCGTTCGCGGTCGATTGCCACGGACACGCCCTTGCGCCAGTTCACATCCCGCAACAGGGCACGGATTTCCGCGTCCTTGTCGGGATCCTCGCCGTCGCCGATGTAGTCCTGGTTGATGAGCCAGCAGGGCCAACCGCCCGCACCGTTCACCCAGTCGGTATAGAGGGTGTAGTCGCCATCCTCAGCCTTCTGGGTCAGGAACGGAATGTGCGTCGGGTTGGAGGAACCGTCGCGGAAGGAGGCATCATACTTGCCCTCGGACAGGTTCAGGAGACGGGTTTCCTCGTTCTCCACGACCTCAATGTCCATGTAGTCGATGTAGGGCAGCTGATTGCCTTCCGGATCAACCTTCCAGTAGAAGGGGTTCCGCACAAGCACGGCGCGCACCCCCGCTTCCATGGACTGCGTGACCCATCCGGTGATCACCGGGTGGTCCGGGTTCCGGAAGTAGTCCTGGGTGGCTTCCAGCAGGGCCGAGTAGTCCTCGTTATCCGAGTAGGCCGGATGGAACTGCTCGAGATAGTGCCGCGGCTTCATGATGCGGTCCTGGAACTCCCAGAATCCTTGGGCCAGGATGGTCGGCGTGATCCAGTGGGGCTCGTCCCACGTCCACGTCATGGTGTAGTCGTCGACAAACTCGACGTCCATTGTCTCGCCGTCGGAGTTGAAGCCGTACCAAGGCACGACAATGTCGCCGTAGTCGGCGTTCGTGGCGAGATCTTCCCACCAGAACTGCAGGTCCGACGTGGTGTACGGCACACCATCCGACCACTTCAGGCCTTCACGCAGGTAGTAGGTGACCTGAGTGCCGTCTTCGTTGAATACGTAGTCCTTGAAGAGGCCCGGCTGGTAGCCGTTGTAGTCGGCCCGCCAACGCACAGGGGGATCGTAGACAATCATCTTGATGTTGCCCATGCCGGCCCACCAAGAAGCGGTATGCCAAGTGCCACCGTACTGGCCGATCGAATCAACCACCGGTACCACTTCCGGCTCGACAGGCAGGCGCTCCTCCACGGGCGGGAGTTCACCGGCTGCCACCATCTCGGCAAGCATGGGAGCTTCGCCATAGGGGCTGTCGGACATGTCCGCGGCCGGAGCCTCCGCCATCGGCGCTTCCTCCTCGGCCGCCGGCTCAGCCCCCCCGCAGGCAGCCAAGGCCAACAGGGCAATGAGCAGTGCTCCGATCAGCATGAATCGATGTCGCATGTGCATCTCCTCGAAGATATGCAAAACAGGAAGTTTCCGTTCGAAGCCGCCCGGCAACGGTCCTGTCGGCAGGACTGGCCCAGACGGGATCAATCAGAGGCATTGACCCCAGCCATCGGTGAAGTTGGATTGGCAGTGTAGGAACGCGGGGCAATGCTACCATAGCCACGAGCGGCCGTAGGGCAAATCCCGTCCCCGGTCGGCGGAGAGAGCCTCCTTTCTGAAACCAACCGGTGGTGTGCGATGCTGCTTCAGCGGAATCTGATTGACGGTGCCTTTGTCTGGAGCGTTGACGGCAGGCAATTGGCGCGGAACACGGACCTGCCCGCGCTGCTGGGCCAAAGCCGCCAAGCCATGCTGAGACAGCTGGCAGGGGAACCGTCCGCCCCCTTGCCACCCAATGCCGTCGTGCAGGCACCGGTCGACCGGCACCAGGAAGTCTGGGGCAGCGGCGTCACCTACATGCGCAGCCGGGAGGCCCGCGAGTCCGAGTCGGCGGCCGCCGATGTCTACGGAGCCGTGTATGATGCCGCGCGGCCCGAGATTTTCTTCAAGGCCCAGGGGTGGCGGACCCGCGGGTCCGGAGAGGGGGTGCGCATCCGACGGGATTCGGAATGGAACGTGCCCGAGCCCGAACTCACGCTGGTCGTCAACGCCGAAGGCGAGATTGTCGGCTACACCGTGGGCAACGACATGTCCTCGCGCGACATCGAGGGGGCCAATCCGCTCTATCTGCCCCAGGCCAAGACCTACAACGGCTCCTGTGCGGTGGGACCGGCCATCCACCTCTGCGATGCGGACGAACTGGTCGGCCTCGAGATCGACATGCGCATCGAGCGGAACGGCGCCGCGGTGTTCGAGGGCAGCACCTCCACCTCCAACATGAAACGCACCTTTCCCGAACTGGCGGAGTACCTGTGCCGGGAACTAGACTTCCCGGCCGGCGTGTTGCTGATGACCGGAACCGGCATCGTGCCGCCGGACGAGTTCACGCTGCAGTCCGGCGACATAATCACCATCCGTATCGGTGACCTGTCCCTGGTCAACACCGTGGAGTAGCGGGAACGACTGCCACCGGCGGTCCGGAGGCAGCAGTCCGCGCCGCCCGGTCCAGCACCTGAACTTCAGTCCTGCAACTGGTCGAACCTGAGGGCCAGATCATCCGCTGCCCAGAACAGGTATTTACCACGCTTCCAGTCCGGGTAGAGTACGTCGAACCAAAGGCTGTACTGTTCCTTTAACCGGCACACTCCGGCACCGGCGCGGGTACTTCGCTCTCGGTTGATGGGGGCAGGTTTGCACGCTCCCGCAACTCGAGTCCGGGTGGAGCTGTCCCCACGGTAGTCTTGGTTCGTTCCGCGAGCAGAGCCTTGACCTCCCCGTGGGACATGTACAACGTTATCTCCTCGTCGTACACCCTCGCCAGAATGTGGAAGATGCCCAGGACCGCAGGATCGCGCCCGGCAGGGACACTCCCTGCTGTTCCGGCGTTCCTGCACGGATCCCGACGACTGGACCGCCTACCGGGTGTTGGCGCCCCGCGACACCGACCTGGAGACCGTGGTGCGGGTGGCCGGTGCGCGCTGGCACGTCGAGAGCGCCTTCGAGGCCGCCAGGCAGGAGACGGGACTGGACGAGTACGAGGTGCGCAGGGCCGCGGGCTGGTACCGGCACGTGACGTTGGCCCTGCTGGCCGCCATCCGGGCCACCACGCTCCCGGCGGCGCCCCCACTCCCCCCAAAAGCCCACGCACAGCCTGGCGGCCTGCAAAGGGTCCCGCGGGCTGGCGTTGGCCTGAGCCTGGCGGCCGTCCGCCGGTGACTGTGGGTGGCTCGGCTGCGCATCGTACCCGCCCTGCGCCAGGTCCTGGCCTGGCGGGACTGGCAGCGGCGTCACGCATGGGCGGCCCAGTGCTGCCACTACCGCCGGCGCACCCAGCAACCACCGACTTTACAACTGTAGTTATTAGAATGCGATCTCTTGGATTGGGCCGTGGCCGTCAGGTGTCACCACCAACTCAATCCGTCTGGCAGTAGCCGTTGCGTTTCCGTCGGGAGCGGTGCAGTTTGCGAAGAGTACAAATCATTCCGTGATTTTTTCTCAAGCCTGTACAGGCTGATTCCTCGCGATATTGGGTTCGGTCAGGCCTTGATTCCACTCAGGGTCACGCCACGGATGAAGTATCGTTGGGCCGAGAAGAAAATGAGCAGCAGCGGCAGTACGGACACGATGGAGACTGCCATAACCTGGTGGATGAAGATGAAGCGGCCACCCTGCATCATGCGCAGGCCCAAGGCAAGCGTGTACTGATTCAGGTCGCTCAGATAGATAAGAGGACCTTGGAAGTCATTCCAGTTGCTCACGAAAGAGAAGATGGCCACGGCAGCCAAAGCAGGCTTGGAAAGCGGAATCAGGATCTGGACAAAGATACGGAAACTGTGGCAACCATCCATGCGGGCGGCATCGTCCAGATCGAAGGGGATGGTGGTGAAAAACTGGCGCAGCAGGAAAATAAAGAAAGGCCATCCGAACCATGTGGGAATCATCAGAGGCAGTAATGTATTGACCCATCCCAGACGGGAGAAGAGAATGTAGAGAGGTACCCGGGTCACCTCGTATGGCACCATCATGGTGGCCAGGACCAGCACAAAAAGGTAGTCTTTGCCAGGAGCGCGCAGTCGGGCGAAACTAAACCCCACAATGGCCGACACAAGCGTGTCCATAATGGCGTTGTGGCTGGTGATAATCACGGTATTGAGGGTAAACCGGGTGAAGGGAAGCCGTTGCCAGCCATCCATGTAGTTCCGGAACTGAACAGGATTGGGTATGAATTGAGGTGGGTGGGTGAAAACAAGCTCCGGCGTCTTGAGAGAGGTGCTCAACATCCAAAGAAAAGGAGCCGTAAAAAGAACGGCGCCAAAAAGCAGCAGAAGATAGATGCCAAAGAGTCGGATCAGGCGCGGGATCGAACCGCCAGACAGTTGGAGGGTGCTCATATACGGCCGCGGATTCCTCCTTCGTAGTATACCCAGCGCCGGGCACCAAGAAGTTGCAGAATTGTCAAGGCCAGGATAACCAGGAAGAGACCCCACGCCATCGCCGACGCGAAACCCATTCGGAGATACTCAAATGCGTTGTTGTACAGGTACAGACCATACATCAACGTGGACCATCCCGGTCCGCCTTCGGTCATGACATAGACATTAGTGAAGGTCTGGAAAGAAGCGATGATAGAAGTCACCATGACGAAGAAAATCGTCGGGGTGAGCATGGGGATGGTCACATGCCAAAACTCGCGGAACTGGTTGGCGCCGTCAATCTTGGCGGCGTCATACAGGTGTTGGGGCATACCCTGCAGGCCAGCCAAAAAGATTACCATGCTGGTGCCGATGGTCCACAGACTCATCAGGACCAACGCGGGTTTGGCCCAATCAGGGTCCTGTAGCCAAGCGGGCCCCTTGATACCTATAAGGCCCAGAGCCAAATTGATCAGGCCGAACTCCGGATTGAGCAACCAAAGCCACAGTAGGGCCATGGCTACGCCAGACGTAATCGTCGGCAGATAAAAAAGGGTGCGGAACAAAGTGGAGCCGCGCGCTCTCTGGTTCAGGAGCAGGGCCACAAACAGGCTGGTGACAAGGCCCAGGGGCACGCTCAACCCTGTATAAAAGAGGGTGTTGCCCAGGGAGACACGCGTACCCTCATCCTGAAACATGTCTATATAGTTCTGTATCCCCAGCCATTTGGGCGGGCTGAGCAGCCGCCACTGCGTAAAGCTGATGGCCAGCGAGGCCAAGATGGGACCACCGGTGAAACAGACCAAACCAATCAGCCAGGGCGAAATGCCCAGATAGAACTCAAGTGCCTCTCTTCGTTCACGGTTGGTCATGGCCGGTTTTGGAACAACTGAACTGACAAACAGGCAAACTCGCCACCGGGACTGGCGAGGACAACGAACCAATTCTGTGATGGTCGGTTACGTCAATCCCGGTGGCTTTGAAAGCATCGAGACTCAACTGCCGTAAAGTTCCCTGTTTTTTGCCAGGATCGGATCGCCGTCTTTCTTCATGTCAGCCACGGCTTCGGCCACTGGCTTGAGACCATTGTTGATCAAATCCATCTCGCGATTGCGAATGGCGGTGAATTCGGCGCCGTAGGGGCTGACGGGTCGGCCTATCTGCATGTAATTGTCCATGGCGTCCAGAAAGGCCTGGGAATTGGGCGCAATGCCTGGTGCAGAGAAATAGACATCGAACACGGATTTGCGCGGTGGTGTCGAGGCCCCGCTAGCGGCCCAGACGAAGGCCAGGCCCTCTGCCGATGTCATCCAGGCCAGCCACTCCCAGGCGGCTTCCGGATGCTCCGTGTCCTTGGTGATACCGTAACCGCTCCCCAAACCGGCCGTGGACCGTGTCACGGGGCCTGCGGGCCAGGCGGCCACATCCCACTCGAAGTCCGCCAGAGCGTTCCAGGTCGGCGCCGTCCAAGGGGCCACCGTGGTCATGGCTACCTTGCCGGAGACGAAATCTCCGCCGGCTGTGGCCAGCACTTCAGACTGCGCCGAGTTTGGAATGGCTTCGTCCACGAAACGCAGGTCCACCCACCATTGCAGGGCCGCAATGGCCTCCTCGGAGTCGATGGTGCATTCAGTTTCGTCTTCGTTGAAAAGAGAGGCTCCCCAGGGAGTGAGGTAACTAGGTTCCAGAAGCCAGCTGCGCGGCATACCGCTGAAGCCCCAGGTGTCTTCCTCCTGGGCAAAGGTCACGGCGGCGGCCCGCAAGTCGTCAAAGGTCCAGTCATCGGTAGGTGTGGCAATACCCCGTTCCTCAAAAAGCGTCTTGTTGAATCCCAGATTGATGGGACCGTGGTCGTACGGCAAGGCGAATGTCTTGCCGTCCCACCGGTAGTATCCCATGACCCCTTCAAAGAAATCATCCATGTCAAAGCCCGGATCAGCTGCGGCGTAACCGTCAATATCCAGGAAAACGCCCTCGATGATCCACAACAGGGATCGGCTGGCTTGCACCTCGATGAAATCGGGGAGTTCATTGGCGGCTGCCAGGACCAACATCTTGCTGTGATGTTCAGACCAGTCTACAAAGGCCAATTCGACGGTGATTCCCTCATGGGTATCCTCAAAGAGATCCCGCCACTTTTCGATAGTCTGGTATTGGAGGCCGTAGTCGGCCTGCGTAAAGGCAATGTTAGCCTGCAGGTGTACAGGCTCCATGGCGGCCATGCCATCGGTCTCCGGCACGGGTACGGCGCATGCCGCCAGCGCCACACCGGCAGCCCCCATGCCACTCAATTGCAAAAAATGTCTGCGTGACAATGTTTTCATGACTGGTCCCTCCTAGGATGGACGATACTCAGGCACAGGGAAGATTGACTGTATGGGCCAAGCGCTGTGTCTCACCGACACCCATTGTAACCGGTCGGAAGAACAGACCGAAACAGGTAAAACGGAGAATGGTGAATTCGGATCCCTCCCTGGGCATGTCCGCACCGATCACCCAAAGGAAAGGATTGGAGAGACGATCATGGCTGAACGAACGGCATGGGAACCGTTCATAGACGCCAACAACCTGGTACCTGGCAAGCACTACCCAGACGGCATTCCCCTGATGGAACTGGCCGACATGTTCCCGGACGAAGACTCTGCCCGGCAGTGGTTCGAGGACCAGGTGTGGCGCAATGGCCAGCGGACCTGTCCTCGCTGCGGCGGTGCCGGCACCCGCCCGGTGCCCCCATGCCCGCCCCATGCCGTACCACTGCTCCGATTGTCGCAAGTACTTCAGCGTCCACACTGGCACCGCCCTCGAACGATCCAAGGTCCCGCTCCGCAAGTGGGCCTTCGCCGTCTATATCTGTACCGCCAGCCTCAAGGGCGTGTCCAGCCTGAAGCTGCACCGGAACCTGAATGTGACGCAGAAAACAGCCTGGTCAATGCTGCACCGCATCCGGGAAGCCTGGGAAGCGGAGATTGACGATGTCCTGAGTGGTCCCATCGAAGTGGACGAATCCTACTTCGGGGGCACGGAACGCAACAAGCGCGACGCCAAGAGACTACATGCCGGAGGGGGAACGGTTGGCTAGACCGCCATTGTGGGCATGGTGGACCGTGACGCCAAGCGCCACGGCCCAGGTGATAGACCGCGCGGACAATGACACATCGCAAGGGTTCATCCACGACCATGTGGCACAGGGCGCCGTTGTCTACACGGACGAAGCCAGTGCCTATCGGAACCTAGACGGCTACCGGCATGAAGCCGTCAGCCATTCCGCCGGCGAGTACGTGCGGAACATGGCCCACACGAACGGCGTTGAGTCCTTCTGGGCCATGCTCCGCACGGGCCTGCACCGGCATGTTCCACCACCTCTGCCACAAGCACCTGCAGCGCTACACGTCGACGAGTTTGCCGGGCACAATGGTTTTCGAGATCTGGACACCTTCCACCAGATGGGCACCATCGCCACTGCGCTGGCCGGCACGCGTCTGATGTATGAGGGCCTGATTGGGTAGGAGGTGTGCGCGATACCCAAGAGGAAAACCTACACGTTTCGAAACGTTTCTCCGGAACGCCTAGCCCAATCACTACGGAGGAAACGGCCTTCCCCGGAATCGGCCGCACCCGATAAAGAAATTCCCGCCCCTCCTGGTACAGGTGATCCAGATATGGGGTGCCCAACAGCCTCTCTTCGCCCACTGGGTTCACAGCGAAGCCGACATCGGAAAGGTTGGGGGTCAAACGTGCCTGAGCCTGGTTCGGACGGATCAGGCAAGAGATCAAAGCAGGCAAAATGAGGTTCCTGAATTCATCCATGACCTGCCGAGAGGGCGGCCTGGTCTTCGTGCAGGCGTACAGATCCTCCAATGTTTGCCGAACCGCAGGTGCCATCTGGGTCTCCCAGTGGTCAACCAAGCGACGCAGGTTCCCCTGGAACTCGTGGCAGGACTGAAGCTGGCTTTTTAACCTGGGTAGTGGGGCCATGCCTGGTGTCCTTTGCTTGTCTGGTGTGGTCCTGGCGCTGAACTGCGGTCAACGGTCATCGACTGGGTACCGACTCGCCGAACGGATTTCCCTCGGCGGGTCGTTTGATTCAGTGAATCACGGGGGTTGTGGCCCGTTCCGTTCTCGGGAACCATCCGTCTAGGGCATGCGGAACTGTTCGTCCCTCCACTCGCCGGACCACCAGTCCGTGCTTGCCAGGAATTCACATCCCTGCCAGAATTCGGCCACGAACTCGTCGTCGGAGATTTTTTCGTACTGAAGGCCCACGATGCCCGATTCGGGATCGTGGTTCACGGCAAAGACTCTCATGCCGCCCGTGTCGGGCCATGCGTCAAAAGCGGTCTTGTAATTCGGGACGGTGGCATCGCGAAACCCGCCGGCACTGCCGTTGATGCAGGAGCCATCAGCCTTGACACGCGGTTCCGAATCGATCCACAGGGCTTCGAGCGCGTCCACTCTGTCGGTCAACGCCTGCGAACGATCCGCCAGTTCCTCGAGATTGAGGTCCCCCTGCGCCAACAACAGTGCCGGTACTACCACCCAGACAAGCGCCAGGCACACCACCGACGCTACAACCAACTTGCCTTTCAGCAGGTGTCCCCTTGTAGCAACGGCCTGCGGTTGCCACAGCAGCTGATCCTCAAGCGCCGACAAGGGGACGTGTTGTACGCCGTCCGGTCGGTGGGGATCACCTGTAGGAGGACACCCGAATTCAACTGTTGCGGCAGTGCCACGGTATCACAGGAGCCCATGTTGTCTAGTCAAGTATATAATCTCTTTTGAACGGGAATTGCTCAAGACCCCCATGTCCGTCTGGGTTGGACACTTGGATCTGGGCGACACATCAAGCTTGGGCCTGGAGTTCGACATGGATGTAGTGGTGCGGTACCGCCTGCCGGACCCTTGGGTCTGTCCCGATGGGGGTATATTCAGATATGATGTTTGGCCCAGGGAATTCCCCTGGGGATTTGCCTTGCCTGGAGAGCAATAGAGATGGATGCCCGGATTGACGCTTCATCGCGTACCCCTCTGCGAGAGCGCTATGGCACCCCTGTGAGACTAACGGATGCCCAGATGCAGCACTACCTGACAGAGGGCTTCGTCGTATTGCAGTCTCAGGTTCCTCCTGAGGTGCATGAACACATTCGGAACCGGTGTGAAGAGATTTTCGAGACAACCGGCAATCCAGGCAATGATATTCTGGAAATGAATCCGGTGATCCAGCTGATCTTCACCGATCCGATCATCCGGGGCGCGCTGATCAGCATTCTGGGCGAGGATTGCTTCATGTATCCTCACCGCCACTGCCACCAGAATGTGTCCGGTACCCCCGCCCAGAGGAATCACAAGGATTCCTACGAAGATGACATCAACGTCCATCACCACCGTTCGCGTTGGGCCATGGCCATGTATTACCCCCAACGGGTTACGGCCGCTATGGGTCCTACCGGCATCACGCCCGGCAGTCAGTACTTCAGTGACCCCGCGTCCCTGGCAGACTTGACGGAGATCGGTGTTGAAGGTGATGCGGGCACCGTAGTGATTGTGCACTATGACCTCTGGCATCGGGCCCTCCGCAATGATTCTGGGCGTAGTCGCTACATGCTGAAGTTTCTGTTCTGCCGAGCCTCCGAACCCACCCGCCCAGCCTGGGACAACCGAGAAGTGGACTGGAAGACACCTGGAGGACGCAAGGGTGATGCCATGGAACCCCTTTGGGATGCCATGTGGCGTTGGAATCGGGGGGAAACCGTACATTGCCCCGTACGCGCAGATGCGGAACCGGCCGTGGAGCATTTGGTGTCCGGCCCAGAAATCATGCGGTTGCGGTCAGCCTACATGATTTCCCCTGATACCATGGCCAGTGCCAGCAATCTGTTTGACCTTTGGCGATACGAGGCGGATGACGCCGAGCAACGGGCCCGCACCCACGAATATACGAATCCGTGCGAGCATACAATTGGATATGCATTGGGGGGATTGGGGGCAGCAGGCCTGAGTGTGCTGGCAACCGCCTTGGCCTCTGAAGACTGGCGCATTCGCGGCTGTGCCTCGGATGTCATTGGTGACATCGGGCTGGAGGCGCAGTCATTGGCTCCACAGTTGGTGGCAAGGCTACAGGATTCCTCTGCCTGGGTGCGCCGAAACGCCACAGAGGCCTTGGGCGTATTGGGGAGTGGGCCAGAGGAGGTGACCGAGGCATTGGGGCAAGCCTTGGGGGATGCAGACTATCTGGTTGGGCACAATGCGGCATTGTCCCTGCGCAAGCTGGGGCAGGCCACAGATGATACGATTGAGAGATTGCAGGAAATGTCCATCCACCCGGAACTCTATCGACGCAAGAACGCATTGATGGCCCTTGAGGTGTTACTCCCTTAAAGTCATGGATTGTCCAGAGCCAAAGACAATTCGCCAAGCAGGTAACTTTGTGTAGGAGGAACGGGACCAATCTATGTCGACATGCATCTGACAACCTAGCTGTCTGGATTGTCATAAACCTCTGGCCTGACTTCAAGGTGCCTCGGGCAAGGCGTTGGACATCAATGCACTCAGGCGCAAGTAGACGATGTGAAAGCGCGGCATCATGTGGTGCCTGTATTATTTTCACCGCGGTCGTCTGGTGAACCGATGATTGGGGACGGCGCCTGATTCAGGAACTATTCGAATTTAGCGGTTGTGGGCTTGATTGTGTGATAGTTGCCATACGGGCAGAGACATGGGGCGAGCACCATGAACTTGATACAGATTTTCCATCAGTTCCCGGACCAGGATTCCTGATTCGAGCATACCCTGTTTTGGTGATGATGCACGGTGTCTCCGGTGTGCCAGTGGGAATGTAGCGCGGGAGGTCGAGGCCAGGCGCAATGAACGGCGGAACCGCGCGATTGCCACGCCGGTCTCAATGCCCCCTGGCACCATCATGGAAAGGCCAGTGTCTCCTTTCAGACAAGGTTTCTGGAGATCGGGCCTGTCGTCAATGACCAGAAAAGCCTGTCCAGGCGCCAATTGGGGTGTGACCTGGAACGGATTCAGATATCCGCCTGGCATATGCAACAGCACACGCGGGCCCAAATGGTTCTGGGCAAGACGCGTTCCTGTCACAAGGCGTGGTGAAGGTGGGCGCAATCTGCATCGGAGGCAAACCCCACAAGCCCAATCGCAAGGACGATGACACGCCACAGGCGCCAATGGGACAGGGCACAGGCATATGAAAGCTATGAGTACAAGGGAATTTCATCGGTCTGGCGGTACTCGCCAGACCGTATACAGGAATTCGATGACGATGATCGGCTGCATTTCACATCCAAAGGGGGCCTCCGCATCAAACGCTATCTCGATGAGATGAAAGGTGTGCCGCTCAATGATGTGTGGAACGACATTACCCCCATCAATTCCCAAGCCAAGGAACGCATAGGCTATGCCACGCAGAAGCCGTTGGCGTGTTGGAGCGCATCATCAAGGCCAGCAGCAACGAGGGTGATGTGGTGCTCGACCCCTTTTGCGGCTGTGCCACCACACTTGAGGCAGCCCATAAGCTCAAGCGCTGCTGGATTGGCATCGATATCGCCATCCATGCCGTCAAGCGCGTGGCCCGTGTACGCCTACAGGACCGGCTTGGATTACAGGAAGATCGAGACTTCACCATTGAAGGTATTCCCCGCAACACCGAAGGTGCCCGCGACCTGTGGCAGCGGGACAAATACCACTTCCAGAAATGGGCCGTGGAGCAGGTGGACGGCTTTGTAACCACCAAGCGCACGGCCGATGGTGGGGTGGATGGCAGGCTGTACTTCGATGTACCGGACAATCCCACCCTGCAAAGCATGGTGATTGAACAAGGGTGGTCGGCATGTGGGTATTGCCGATGTACGCGCACTGCGCGGGGTTCTGGAATCGGGCAATACGGAAATGGCCGGTCTGATCGTTCTGGAACCCCTAAATACCCGGAAGCGCAACGGTTTTGAAGGAACGATGGCCCAGGCAGGAGATTTGGAAGTCAGGGGCATTCGGTATCAGCGTATGCAGTTGCCGACCGTGGACGAGCTCATGGAAGGCAAGCGGTTTGCAACGCCTGCGGTAGTGGGCAGAACAGAACCACAGCCGGTATTGCCCTATGGGTGATCCCATCCTGTGCCACACTCTAGCCCATAACTACTCATTCCGAAAATCAGTCCAGCAACTGGTCGAACCTCAGGGCCAGGTCGTCCGCCGCCCAGAACAGGTATTCGCCGTTCTCCCAGTCCGGATAGAGCACGTCGAACCAAAGGCTGTACTCGAGATCGTCGTCCTTGGGGTTGATGTCGCGCTCGATATCCTCGAGGATGATCCTGTATTCGTCGATGGTGAACTGGTTCACCGTCGACGGACCGACGGTAGCCTTGAGGCGGGACGGTGCCGTGTGGGTGACCCAGGTGACCTCTTCGGTGTCGCGGTCAACCTGCCGTTCGACCGCGTGCAACTCGAAGACGTACTCTCCGTCCTCCAGCTGCATCAGGAACCGGTGACCCGACACGTAGGGCCGGGTGTTGTTCGGCAGCAGGTTGCCTTCCGCATCGCGCGCCTGGCCGGACCCGCCGAACACAACTTGGTATCGGTTTGAAGAGACAACCCAGTAGCCGGCATCCTCCTTGTCGACACGCTGGAAAAACTCCGGCTTGCCCGAACCGGCATCCTCGGTAACCCGCAGCTGGTAGTGTGTGACCTTGTCGGCCCTGTCCGACGTCAGGTGGTCTCCGGGACCGAAATAGAATGGCTTGAGCATTCTCACAGTCCGTTCCCGGTTGGGATTGTCGCGGGGACCCAGATCGAGGGTGCCCGTGTTGCGGTATGCGGCACCGAGTGTCAGGTCGGTCTCCACCGTAACGTATTCCGTGTCGGCGGTGACGACACACCCGGCTCCGGCACTGGCCTCTCTGCATCCCCACGTCGTGTCCAACTGGTAGCCGCCAAAATACAGTGGGCTGAGCAGGGTGGTAGCCGCCTTGTAGTCCGGTTTGCCGGTCAATTTTGTGACGTAGCCCGGGGCGGTCGCGTAGACTTCCACGGCGTACTCGATACCGGGCTCCAGGTTGAGGTGGTGTCTGACGAGACCGTCCGGATCGCGTGTGCGGTGCAGCCCTTCCTTGACCTCCGGGATTTTCAGGTCTTCCGACAGCTTCGACACGGGCGTGGCGATGACCAGATAGTGTGCAAAGGGCAACGCAGGATCAAGATCCCTGAAGACCACAGTCATTTGGCCGGTCTCCACTTGGCCCTGCTCGAACACCATTACGTCCCGCAGCGTCTCCGTCCGCCCATCCCATTCCACGATCAGATCGGTGATCTCCACCGGCAGCCACAGCAGCGAGGACGGGCAGGTGCGGCTACCCAGGGGAAACCCGATACCTGCCGCCGGCGACGAGCAGAGCAACAGGACCGCCAAGGTCAACGGCAGCACGACGCTGCGGCACCGCCACAGCGAGAGCAGGGTGCGGAAACTACGCGCCAACAGGATCACCTCAAGCAACTTCGGCTGTCCGGAAGGAAAGGGGCGAACGGTCCCGGTTACTGTGCAAGAACATGGGTGCCGCACGATCCAGACTAAGGTTAACAGAGGTGGCAGGGATCTGCCACCCGCGCCTCCGGTGTCTCTAATTCAGAAGGGTGAGCACATGCCGATCCGGTTGCCCTCGGAGTCCAGGATCCAGGCAATGAAACCATGCTCGCCAATGTCGGTTCGGGGCTTGACGATCCGGCCACCGTTGGCCTCCACGCGGCCCAGCGGTCCCCGCAAATCCCGGCCGGCATCCAGGAAGACGATCACGCCGTCGGCACACGGTTGCATACCCAGGCCGCAGATCAAGGCACCGGCCACCCCGCTCTGATCCATCGGAAAGAAGGCCTGTTGGCAGTCGGCATGGTCATGGCGCTGCATCTCGTAGCCAAACACCTTCCGGTAGAACGAGACGGCGCGGTCAATGTCCAGGGCCGGCACCTCGAACCAGGTTACGATGTGTTCCATCGTCCATTCCTCCGCAATTGGTTGGTGTTGCACGCACAATTGTCAGCCCGGCGCGTGGATCCCCAGCAGATTCCCTTCCGTATCGTAGAACCAGGCCAAGTAGGCCGCGGAGTCCCCATCCCTCAAGCAAGTCTTGGGTTGGCTGATCCGGCCGCCCGCCTCTTCCACGCGCATCAGGAAACCGTCAATATCCGCTCCGGCCCCGAAACAGACGCGACACCCCTGCTCTCCGGCAGGACCAAAGCCTTCCGTCTCTACCAACATGCCGCCGGGGCCGGCCGGCGTATCCTCAGGAACGGGCAGAAACGCCACGCGGTAACCGGGCTGCAGTTCCATAACTTCCAGACTCGTTTCCAACACGGCCACATAGAAACGGACCGCTCGGTCGAGATTCACGACCGGGATTTCGATCCAGTCGAACAAGGGCATGGCTGGCGATCCTCCGAATACGATCGTTCAGAAAGGCGTCCGGCTCCGTGCTCCGCGGGCGGCACAGGCCTGTCGGCACCATAACCCGACGACAGCTTCACGACGGTGTTGTCAGGAGGCCCTCAATCAGGGGACGAAAGTCCGTGAGACTGTTGATCCTTTTTGCATGCTCGGCAAAACCCTTTCCCCACATAAGCCCCAGCGCAGGATTGCGCGTGTGCCGGCCATGGCCGGCTTCCTCCACATTGCCGTGGTCGCTGCCGACAATCACCAGGGTGGAGGAAGCATCCAGGCTTCCGCTCAAGCCCTCCAGAAAACTGTCGACGAGGGTAAAGTGGTCTGCAGCCTGCCGCAGAGTTTGCCGATGGCCCAATATATCCGTGACCCAATGCTCATAGAACACGAAGCGCGCACGCTCCGTCAGAGCCCCCACAATGCGGCCCGCCATGGCCGGTTCACGAACCGGGACACCGCGCAAGGCAGCATGGTGGTGCCAGTCGCGACCGGTAATGGTTCCGCTAATCGCCTGTTCAGCCATGTATGCATCCACGTCGTGCAGGGGCAGACCGGCTGTGGTCAGCGCGTACGGTATGGCGCTCAACAGGCGCCGGCCGGATCGGATGCCGCTGAAAAAGCCCGGAGGATACGCGTTGGCGGACGCTACGGGCACTCCCGCCTCGATCAGGGTCGAAAACACGGTGCCCCGGTCCAACACCCGACGCACTCCGGCATTCGGTTTGGGTCCGTAGTGCTCTCCCAGTGCGCCCGGCACGTTGCGGCCGGTCAGGAGGGCCGCCTGCCCGGTGGCACTCTGCGGTCGTCCCGCCACGCCAAGGCAGGCATCCACCGGAAACGCCGCGGCCCGATCCGTCACAAGCAACGGATGTTCGGCCGTGGGCCGGACACCGTCCAACATGGCATCCAGGAACGGCATGGTGGCTTCCGCAAGGGGATTGCCTGCCGCCGGCCCGATACCCACGCCGTCCAGAAACACGAAGACGATGCACCCGGGCCGATTGGAAGCGGTGGGCATCATGGCCGACCCGCGGGTGCCGCCGCCATACCGTCGGCCTCGACGTGGCCAGACTGCGAGCCGACTGCAGGGACGGTGTGATGTGCCATCTTAATGCGCGAAGCCCGCATCTTCCTGCTTGCCCGTCGGCGCATCCCCATCCAACCCGGCATGACTGACGACCCGTTTGCCGGTCGCACCGCGCTCGTGCACGACTGGCTCAATCAGATGGGTGGGGCCGAATACGTCCTCGAAGTGCTGCATGGCATGTTCCCTGCAGCGCCAATCTACACCAGTCTCTATGTGCCGCAGCACATGTCGGACGCGATGCACAGCTGGGACATACGCACCTCATGGCTGAACCGCATCCCCCTGCGCGACCGCCTCGCCCGATATCTCCTGCCCTTGTACCCGGGCATCTTCAGACGCATGAATCTGGCCAGCCGAGATCTGGTCATCAGCGTCAAGAGCGCCTTTTGCCTTGGGGTGCGCACGGCAGCCGGTGCAAGCCGGGCAAGGCATGTCTGCTACTGCCTGACACCGACCCGGTTCCTTTGGCACTTCGACCAATACATGGCACGCGAACAGCTCCCAGGACCGGCCAGGCTGGCCACGCGGATGCTGTTGGAGCACCTGCGGCGGTGGGAACTGGATGCAGCCGAGGGAGTGGACGACTTCATTGCCATCAGCCGGGCTGTGCAGCATCGGATCCGAGATACCTACGGCCGAACCAGCACGATTATTCATCCACCTGTCGACACCCAGGCCTTCCGTCCCGGGACAACCGCGCCCAAAGAGGGGTTTTACCTCGTCGTGTCGCGCCTGATTCCATACAAGCGGATTGACCTCGCCGTATCTGCCTTCAACCGCATGCCGGACCGCAACCTGGTAATTGTCGGAGACGGCCGGGATGCCGCCGCGCTCAAGGCCATGGCCGGCCCCAACATCCGCTTCACCGACTACCTACCGCGCCGCGCGGTCGTTGCGCTCATGCAGCGGTGCCGGGGGTTCATCTTCCCGGGCGAGGAGGATTTCGGCATCACGCCGGTGGAAGCCATGAGCGCCGGCAGTCCAGTCGTGGCCCTGCGGGCCGGAGGAGCCCTGGATACGGTTGTGGACCAGCAGACCGGAGTCTTTTTCGACTGTTCCGAGCCGGAAGCCCTCTGCGAAGCCGTCGAGACGGCCAACACCACCAACTGGGACCGCGAGGTCCTGTATCGACAAGCCGACCAATTCGACACCGGGTTGTTCAGGGAACGATTTCGGCGTTTTCTCACCGCCAAGTAGCCGAACGCCTTCACGGTGGGGGACGACCACGGAGTCCCGGACAACCCAGGACTTCTATCTACATATTCATTTTACAGTTGTACAGTGTGGGCTGCGTGCGCCGCCGGCAGTGGCAGCCAAGCCAGGCCGTAACACAGGGCGGGAACGATGCGCAGCCACGCTTGCCACAGCAGTTGCTACACGGCCGCCAAGCTGCCCGTGAAGGAGCCCTAAGGCCAACCATGGTCCAAGCCAATTCACAGGAATAATTGTGGACCTTGGAATAGATTCGGATCCTGAAATCTGAAATCCATCGTACTCTGAACGATGGATGCTTCATTCCATATACTCGGCTTGGGCCATGGCGCATTATATTGATTCGACCCCTTCCTCCAGCCCCGCTGCTGAGTTGCGGGCTGGAGGAATTGGAAAAACTGCTGGTCAAGCCCAATGACAAGAATATTGAACGCACTCTGCCCCTTTTGGACAAGGCCTGTCTGCAAATGGCCGCCCTGCGTGCTCAGGGAGTGGATCTCAAGGCTGAGGCAGGGTTGTGGTCTGGATTCCAGATTCGGCTCCGGACGGGAGCAGGAGAATTCGTGCGGGCGGCCCGTGCTCATGGCGGGTTTGTCTCCCTGCGCCAGCACCATGCCCAGACTGATGGCCTCTGGTGGCATTTGGATGATGTTTATCAGGCACAGAAGCGGCGCAGCTTGTTCAGAGCCCTGCGCTGGCTGAGTGCCATTGGTGGTCTAGTGCTGGCCGTATGGATTGTTGTGACCTATGTCTTTCCTCCCAATGAGACCGCAGTGCTGCTCTCGGAAATCACCACTGACCTGGAACAGACCGTCAGCACCCAGGATTTTACTGCGGCCCGAACCATCGTGGAAGACGGTTTGATCCGAACGCACCAAGCTTTGGAGCTGCTCCTGTGGGCCACCGTGATAGCAGAACTGGCAGGAGATTGGGAAGCAGCTGAAATGTATCGGTCCGCCGTCTTTGAAAATGATGATGTTTCACCTGCCAGTCTTTGGGTTGCCCTGGGTCAAAACCGGATGCAGGTTGGCAATCTTGATGACGCAGAGTGTGCAGCCTTGGCCGCTTTGGAGCTGGAGGAAACCAATGCCCAGGCCCATTTCCTGATTGCTGGCTTGGCCGAGTTGCGAGGTCAGATTGACAGGGCCAATGAGTATTTCAACAAGACCTACGATTTGGCTGTCCTGAGCCAACCCGCGCTGGCAGTCATTGCCCGGGTGCGGATGGGATACATGATGCAGTCTCCCGGTTCCCTAACCCCCGCTGAGGCCACAGAACAAGCACATGAGCTGATCTGTAATTAGTTTACGGTGGTAATCCTTCATACAGGCACCGATGGGTACCACGGTCACCACCACCGGGCCGTCGGGCCCGGACAACATCCAGACCGCCGTGGCCACCCTGGCAACCGGCATCCACCGCCTGGAGAAGCGCTTTGGCCGGCTGAAGCCGTACGTGCGCATAGCCCAAGGTTCCAGATGGTGGCGTCTCCAACTGGACCTGTGCGCGCTAGCGTACCGATGCCCTCGCTCATTGCAACAGTCCCCTTAGGCCGGAGGTAACCCAAGCCTTCCTTTTCGGCCACGCGATGAAGACTGTTGGAGCATGTATCCAAGAGCATCCGCCCACCGTTAGACAACATGGATGGACCGGTACCAATCGCAACTTCCCGCCTCGCTCCAGCGGATATACTTGCGGTTGCATTCACTCCCTTGCCGCTGTCCCCGTCACCCATGACCTGGTCCGAATACAGCCGTCTGCTCCTGCGCCACGGGTGGCTTATGGTGGCCGGTGCAGCGGTTTGCGGTGCACTGGCACTGGGCCTGGCCACCGTTCAGGAACCCATCTTCAGGGCGCGTGCCCGGATTAGCATGATTCCGGGCGTGATGGATTGGCGTATGCGCGACCTGACGAAGGAACTGGCCCGCAACGCCGTGGCAACGTTTCCGTCGGACAAACTTCTGGCTGCCGTGGAGCAACAGACTGGCCTCGAGACGAATGCAGACAACCTCAGGGCGGGTTGGGACGACGGGGAACTGATCATTACGATCGAGGCCTTTGCAGGCGACGCGGCCACCGCCGGGGCTCTGGCCCGGACAGCCGCAACGGAATTCCACAGCCAGCGGACCCTTCAGTTCACACAACAGGACTTCATCGAGTTCATCAAGTTCGAAATCCGCAACCGGGAACCCGAACTACAGCAGATCGCACCCAATGTCACGACCAACGTGCTGGCCGGACTGTTCGTCGGATTCGCCGCCGGCCTGGCCCTGGCATTGATCCTGCACGGGCGCGACGAGAAGTGGCTGCTCACCCGGCACGCAATCGAAAAGTCGGTGCCGCAACCCGTCCTGGGCAGAATCCGATTGAGTTGACCAGTGACCCGGCCAAGCCCTCGCCAACCGGATACCCCCGAGGACCGGGCGTTGAGGTTCATGCGTGCCAACATCGAACTGGCCTGTCCCCAGCCGATCCGCTCCGTGGTCCTGCTCTCCCCGGACGATTCGGTTCCGACCGCGGACGCGGTGTGGAACCTGGGTCTTGCCTTTCGGGGCGACACCTCACCAACCCTGTTGGCGGACTCCGACACGGTGGACCCCGGCCTCCATCTCAAGGCGCATCTGGACCTGGCCCCCGGCCTCAGACAATGGCTCGAACAGAAAGGGCAGCCCGATTTGGCTTCGGCCACGGCACGCGATCACGGTCTTCTGGTCCTGGCGGCCGGATGCAGCAACGAGGATCCCCTGCAATGGTTGAACACGGAATCCATCGGCTGGTTTGCACCTGCCCTGATGGCCTGTGCAGAGCGCGTGATTTGGCGCACGCCGCCGCTTGACCAATCGCCCGTGGGCGTACTTCTGGCCGGATCCGCGGACGCGGTCCTGATGGCTGTCCGGCCCGGCCACACCCGCCGCAGCCGCGTGAAGCGGGCGCGGCGGATCCTGGCCCAGGCCGGGATCACGGCCACCGGCACGGTCCTGGTTGAGAGTTGAGGTTGGTGCCCGTGGCCACCCGATACATTCGGTCGGTGCCTTCACTGGCCGCACACATCCGCAACATGCAGCGCGAACGGGTATACGACAGCAGTTCGCTGGCCTGCCCGGCGGCCGGACTGGTGCGAACCTATCATCCGCCCAAACTGGAGGAGTTGCTCGACGCCAGACCGTCCATATCGGTGCTCAACCATGAGGCCGACACCATGGCACATGTGCTGCGACGCCTCTCCGATCACCTTCAGCGCCTGTCCCACGCCTATGCGGAGTGGCAGGACTTTGATGCGGGAGCCTATTTCGATCTGTATCCCAAACAGACCGAGGTTCTGGTCGATATGCGCGGAACGGACCGTATGACCCGTATTACCTTTTTCGGCGACCTGATGATCCCCCGGTTCCAGCTGGCGGAATGCTACTTCGTCGAGACCTTTGCACCAAGCTATCGGGCGGCGTTTCCCGTGGCCCGGGAACCCGATCGACAGGGTCCGGCCATGCAACGGTTCCGCGACGAGGTCGAGCCGGAAATGGCGCGCCGGTGGCAGCACCTGTGCCTGGTGACCCAGCGTCTGCTCTGGACGCTCAAGAACGAGCTGGACTACCTCGTGGTCACCGACGGCGAGGAAGAGATGTTCAACTGGCGCCCGGCCTGGCACACACCGGGCTGTCCGGAACTTGTGCCCGGCCTCCTGCCGGCCTGGGAAACGCTGACCACGTTCACGATGGCCGTACAGTGTGCACCGGCATCTCGGGAACTGTACGAAGGGGTGTGATATGAGGCGATATCTGGTCACCGGCGGAGCCGGCTTCA
>JAAXGZ010000129.1:0-456 GCA_012271135.1 Caldilineales bacterium
ATTCGCTCTCGGTTGATGGGGACAGGTTTGCACGCCCCCGCAACTCGAGTCCGGGTGGAGCAGTCCCCACCGCTGTCCTGGTTCGTTCGGCGAGCAGGGCCTTGACCTCCCTGTAGGGCATGTACAACGTTATCTCCTCGTCGTACAGCCTCGCCAGAATGTTGCAGGCGGCATTGACGTCCGCGTCCAGCACAACCCCGTCAAGACAGTAAAACCGATCCCACTGACGCGTGCCCTGCAACAGGCCCGTGCGGGAGTCGATTTGCGATGTGTAGGCCGGATTGACCCATGCCGGCGCAGAACCTCTGCGCCGAGATATCGAAGTGAAGGTGTCCGCCATCACGCCCTTGACCCAGCCGCTCAGTCGGCGGTTGGTGTCCCTGTGGCGGTACCTGGCGGACTGCATGCGTGCGGACAGGTCCTCGCAGGCAATGGTGCCGGCCTTGTCCACGACGG
>JAAXGZ010000129.1:493-12506 GCA_012271135.1 Caldilineales bacterium
GCCTTGCAATGGTTGCCCTTGGCCCGGTGCTTCTGCTCGGTGTCCCGGAGGTGATTGCGCCGTGTTCCCTTGACCTTGCGGTGGTCGCTCTCGGCGGACAACAGGTCGCCCAGGTCCTCGCCGTGGCGTTCCCCGTCGCTGTCGGTGTAGGCTTCCGTGTAGCCCTTGTCCACGCCCACGGTGGCATCTCCGCAGGGACGCGTGCTGCACACCCGGGTCTCGTCCACCGCGTAGTGGACTTCCACCTGGCCGTTGGCCCGCAGGAGGATGCGGAGAGTTCCGGAAGGCAGGTGTGTGCCCTTGAGCGGAATGGCGATGCGCTGGCCGCGTTCCAGACACTGGAGGTACACCCAGGCCCGGTCGTGCCAGACCGGATGATCCGCCAAGTCAGGGCAATCGTGCAGGGTACACCCAGGCCCGGTCGTGCCAGACCTTGGTGGTGTAGGAGCCGGCGTCGGCCACGATCTGGTTCGTCACATGGGACCGGCCGCCGCGCCATGACTTCCTCATCTGCCGGTGCAGGAACGAATCCTCGGTCCAGCGGTTCTGCTTGAGCAGGCTGTACAGACGCTCGCGTTCAGCACTATTCCCGCGCGTGCGGTGCCGGATGGCCTTCTTGACCGGCACCTTGGCCGCTTCCCGCGCCGCCGCGATGTCCCCCAGGGCGTCGGCCAGCGCGGCTTTGCCCAGACGCGCCGGCAGTCCGTGCCAGTCACAGCCCTCCGCCATCCAGGCATCGCGGATCTCGTAGGAGGATTGAAGGACCGTGGACACCCCGCTGCATCTTTGCCACGCGTCCGAGCGCACCTGGCCGCACAGGACGGCGACTCGCGCCAACCGGTCGTACTTGGCCCGGTTCAGCCCCTGGCTGTGAAGTACGCGCGTGACCTTCTCAGCCATCGACGGCGGCTTCCCGGATCTGATTCCGGTACCGGTGCAATCCGGGCAGACGGCCGGAGAAGGTGTGGACAACCTTCATCAGGTCCTCGACCCACTCCACCTGCGGCGACAGGCTGGGCTGGTTGACCACCCGAATCTCGCAGCCATGGCTCTCGGCGAAGTACGCGAACCAGTCAAACCCGAACCGGCAGAGACGGTCCTCGTGGGCGACCAGCAGGAGATCCAGTTCGCGCTTCTCAATCCGTTCCATCAACGAACGGAACACGGGCCGCTGGAAGTCCAGGCCGCCGCCAATCTCGATCAGCCACTCGTCCACCGCAATGCCCGCCCCCAGACAGAACGTCTCCATCGCCTGCTGTTGCGACCGCAGGTCGTCCCGTTGTGCCCGGTTGGACACGCGGCAGTAGACCACGGTGTGCCCGGACCCGGGAGCACGCTCCACGCCGAAGTATCGATCGATGTCCGCCTCCGTGTAGTAGCGGTGGCCGGCGGGCGTGCGGCGGTCTGGCAGCTTGCCCTTCAGGCTCCAGGCCTTGACCGTGTTCTTGTGCACCCCAATCTTGGCCGCGAACGCGGCGGCCCGGTAGATCTTCATGTCCACAGAATACCACAGGATGCCCTTCAGTACCGGTATGTCGTGCTAGTAAGATGCTCCCACCCTGGTTCCATGCATCTACCTCCGGAACCTGACATGCCATTGTGCCTCAACGAATCGATACCCGAGCCGGAAGCCTCAAATCCCAGGCGGTGGGTGTCGGACAAAGCGTCAAGTCTGCGTTGTGTGCCCGATCAGTTCGTAGGCGGGGACATCAGGGTCCTGGACAGAATCCAGTCTTCCTTGCGCCCTCTGGATTTTCCGGGGCTTAATGGGGATGCGGATGGGGATGATGATGGGGCAGGCGCACGACCTTGGGATTGGGCACTCTGCGCACCGCAGGCCGTTGGGCCGCACCATCGCCTTCGGGAAACAGTTCCAGGCTGTCCATGGGCAGCACATAGCCGGCCTTGACAACCTGCTGCACATTTTCCACGGCCCGAATGTCCGACATGGGATCACCCTTAACGACGGTCACGTCGGCAATCTTGCCCGTTTCCAGAGTACCAACGTCATCAAGGATTCCCATGGCTTCGGCCGGATTGCGCGTCGCCGCGTACAACACCTCTTCATTGGGAAGGCCTGATTCGGCCATCAGGCGGAGCCCAACGGCATAGTCGCCAAACCGCGAAATGGCATCGGTGCCCATGAGGAAGCGCCGGGCACCCATTTCATATAGGGCGCCGGTCACGTACAGCTGCCCTTCCTGTTTCCACTGGGCGTAGACCAACGCTTCCTGTTCAGCCGGTGTCAGGGGACGTTCTTCCCGGAGGGCCAGCATGCTCTCCTTGTTCCGATATCCAGTTTGAATGGTGGGGCTGAGCCAGATGTCGTTGGCAATCATCTGATCGGCGATTGCGGGATCCAGCTTGCGGTCGTAGTTCATTTCCACAAACTCATAGTGCTCGATGCAGTCGATCCCGGCTTCCACCGCGTTGGCAATGGATTCGGTCGCAATCGCATGCACGGTGCACGGCTTGCCGTGACGATGGGCCTCGTCGGCAATGGCGCGCAGTTCCGGAATCGTGAAGGAGGCCCGCCGGTTGTCGGTGATGTAGGTGCCGCCGCCCGATCCCATGATCTTGATGAAGTCAGCCCCCTCCTTCACGAGGCGCCGCACGGACTTCCGGCACTCGGCCTCCCCGTCCGCCTCCTCGTGTCCGAAGTGGAAATGGCCGCCCGTAATCGTGACCGCGCGCCCGCACACGTGCAAGGTGGGAAACCCCTTGAACAGATTGGCACTGGCACCGTCCTTCAGATCAAAGGTGATTCGATTGCGTGCACCCAAATCCCGCATCGAGGTTACGCCGGCCTTCAGCAGGTGTTGATAGGCGTTGCGCACGCTGCGCAGCAGCATCAGACCATCATTGTCCTCGTCGTTGACGTGGTCGTAGGACCTGGGACCGCTCATGCGCTCCCCCGTCCCGTACATGAGATGGGTGTGGGAATCGATGAGGCCGGGCAGGATGCACCCGTCGGGAAAGTCGAGGACGCGGGCGTTCTCGGGGACAGCCGGCGCCTCGTTGCCGTACACCCCGGTGATCTTGTCCCCTTCAATCCAAAGGCTGGCTCCATGGTCGTGGACGGTTCCCTCGGAACCGAACAGCCGCGGGGCGCGAATGATGGTCACTTCAGCGGTCATGATTTGCCTCTCCACTCCGGACCGGATGTCGTTCTGCCTCTGCAAATGCCTGTCAGCCGTCCAGCAGGGACGAGGGAATTCCCTGGCCCAGGGCGCTGGAACGATCGATGGCCACCATGTATTCGTGGATCAGTTGCACCGCGGCCACCAGGCAGTTTTCCTGTCGATACGCGTGCCCCATGCCAAACTTGCTCATGATGGCCAGCGCATAGGGATGCCTCTGAAGCCATACGATGCCGGCATCGCAACGGACACGTTCCATGCCACCCGGCTTGTTGGACACGGACACACCCGGCTCCATGGCACGCTCAATGGGTCCGCGGTTGGGCTTCTTGAGGATGGCCAGCGCCTGCTCCGCCACCGCGGGACTGGGCCGGCTTTCGTACAGGGCCCGCATCAGACCCACGGCCTCGGCGGGAGTTGATGTGTTTTCCTCGTTGCGGGCTACTGATTCGTGATCCTGCATCTTGCGCCGCACCCGGGTGTGACTCAGGCCCAGGGAATCCATCAGTTCGTTGGTGGCATCCATGTCGGCCCAATCGATGCACAGGTTGGTCGCCGTGTTGTCCGACACCATGATCATGAGCTGGGCAATATCGAGCACGGACAGGTCCAAGGGACCTTCCAGGTAGGTCAGCACACCACTGCCCGGGGTAAGTACCTCAGGAGTGATGGTGATGCGTTCCTGCAGATCCAATTCTCCCCGTTCCGCCCGGGCCAACAGGCCAACCAGAACCGGAATCTTGATGGTGGAGGCCACCGGAAACACTTCCTGCTCATGCCAACCCATCGTGTCCCGGGTAGCCAAATCCTGCAGGTGAAATCCCGCCACTCCCGGCAACTCCGCCAAACCATCCCGAACACGATCCTGCAACTGGGACCACAGCAAGGCATTGGTCATGACTGGAGATTCTCCTCGTTCAGTTTGTTTGAAGTTGAGTCAATCGGCTCCGAGACTGCACAGTAGATCGGCATAGGAACCGGTCAGTTCCACGATGCCTCCCACGCGCCCGTCGCCTTCCACAACCAGGAATTCGTCGGCACTCGAGTGGCCGCTGGCATATCCCAGACCGGTACTGCCCAGGACCTTGAGCCCCAGCATCTGGCTGAAATAGCCGGTGGGCCCACTGGCACCGCGCCGGGGCCAAACCATGGGTTCCACGCTCCAGTCGGCAAACACGCTCAGGGCCGACTGAGCCAGATCGTCGTGCAGGTCCAGGCTTTGGGCCCCAACCGACATCAGCACTTCGAGATGGATGTCGGTGTAGCCCTGGGCATCCAGATGCTCGCGTATGCGTTCCAGGCAGGTCTGCGGATCCAGGTCCGGCGGCAGGCGGTGGTCAATGGTGCATCGGGCCTCGTGCGGCAAGGTCCAAAGCGTGGTGCCGGGTCCCGTGAAACCTGCGCGGATACCGTTGATGTTCATGGTCGGCAGGAAACAATAGCGGCTGAACACCTCGGACCCGGTCACGTCGTTGACAAAACAGGGCACCTGATCGGCCCGCCCGATGCCGGGGACGCCGGCCGCCTCGTTGTCTGCATACCGTGCCGCCAGATCCTCCACCAACTGCAGGTCCACGGCCGTGGGTTCGCGCAGCCCATCCAGGAAACCCGGAACCGTGATGTTGCCGGTGGCGGGGTCGTACAGGGTGGACAGGGCATGCACCAGGCGCCAGACCGGATGGTCCACGACCCCCATGGTGGAGGAATGGGTCGGCGCTCCCTGCGGACCGCGGCCCCATTCCTCCCCGCTGCATCGCATTTCAATATGGAGGCACCCCTTGTTGCCGAGAGCCAAGTCCACGGCACCGGAGGCGTTCTGGCACGGACCGGGCGACAGCATGCCCAATGCTCGGGACAGCGGTTCCCGATAGCGTTCAATCAACTGGGGGACATGCAGGCTGCCAACGAACTCCTCACCCTCGCACACAAACATGAGATTGACCGGCAGGGAGCCGCGTACCTGCTGCACAACCTCGATGGCGTTGAGGAATGCCATGAACCCGCCCTTGTTGGAGGCGCCGCGTCCGTACAACACCTGCGGAAAGTCGGAATGGGATGTGACCACACCGTCAAAGGGATCGTGGGTCCAGCCCGTGCCCACGATGTTGGTGTCGAAGAACCCGTACACCGCCAGGGTCTGGGCGGCGCCGGCATCCAGGTGGGCCCACACGGCCGGCAGATCCGGCGTCTCGGCAATCTCCACCTCCTGGCATCCAATCTGCAGGAAACTTTCGGAGAGCAGTTCGGCGCACTCCCGCACACCCACGTTGCCTTCGCTGACACTGGGCTGGGCCATGTAGCTTCGGATCCGTTCCAGATGGTCTGGAAACGCCTCCCGGGTATGGGCGTGGAGATCGGCATTGACGGTTGACTGCAACATTGGAACAGACCTCATCGGAGAGAATGCGGGTCAAAGGCATCGCGCAAACCGTCGCCCAGGAAGTTCACACAAAGGACGGTAACCAAAATCATGATGCCGGGAAACAGCGCGATCCAAGGAGCGTTCAGGAGGTAGGCTTGGGCCCGGTTGAGCATGCTGCCCCAAGTGGCCGTTGGAGGCTGGATGCCCAGTCCCAGAAAGCTCAGGGACGCCTCGAAAATAATGGCCCTGCCCACATCCAGCGTCGCCGCCACCACGACAGGCGCCAGAGTGTTCGGAACGATGTGGCGCACCAGTATGCGGCCCGCCTGGCAACCCAGTGAACGAGCACCGAGCACGAAGTCCCGCTCCTTGAGCGACAAGACCTGGGCCCGCACGATGCGGCTGGTGGGCATCCAGGACAGCGTGCCGATCACCAGGGTGATGAAGGCGATATTGCCTACGCCGATGTGGTCTCCCAGAACCCGGGTCAGGACGATCAGGATAAAGAGCGTGGGGATACTCAACAAGGCATCGGTGATGCGCATGAGGACATTGTCGATCCACCCTGTGTTGTAACCCGAGATCGTCCCTACCGCAATCCCGATGACTACGCTGATACAAGCCGCCAGAAGGCCAATGCGCAGGGAGATCTGGCCGCCAAACAGGGTGCGCAGAAACATGTCGCGCCCCACGTCGTCCGTGCCGAAGGGATGTTCCCAGGACGGTGCGTTGCGCATGGCTTGGACATCGATGAGATTCGCCTCGTCCTCGGACACGAAGAGGGAAACCCCGAAGCTGGCCACCACCAAGAACAGAAGCACGACCAGACTGACCATGGCCGGCCGATGGCGGACAAACCGCTGCCAAAACATGGTCCACATCGTCTCCGGCGGACGCGCCAAGGCGCCGGAGATCGCCATGTCCGCCATGGGTGCCGTATCGCGCAACCGGGAAGTGTCACTGGATCCGGTCATGAGTAACTGATCCTCGGATCCACCACGGCATAGAAAATGTCGGCGATCAAATTGAACACGACCGTCATGACGGCCACAAACAGCATGACGGCCATCAACACGGGAATGTCGGTGCGTTCCGCCGCGGACCAGAACAGGCGGCCCACACCAGGCCAGGCGAATATGGACTCAATGACAATGGTGCCCGAAAGGAAGTTGGGCAGGTCCAGCCCCACGAGCGTGACCAGGGGCAGGAGCACATTTTTCATGACGTGGCGAAAGAGTACCGCTCGACTGCGGAGGCCCTTGGCCGTGGCCGTACGAACGTAATCCAGCTGCAACTGCTCCAGAATGGATGAACGGATGTAGCGCACGTAGCGGGCACAAACCACCACCGACAGGGTGATGGCCGGCAGGATTACATGGCGCGAAACCTCGGCCAGGGTCTTGCCCTCGCTGAGGTCGTACATCCCCCCTACCGGCAGGGAGGGCAGACCCCAAGCCTTGAGGCGCACGGCAAAGAGATAGATCAGCATCAGGCCCAGCCAGAAGCTGGGGGTGGCAATTCCCAGAAAACTCAGCGCCGTCACCGAATAGTCGAACAGCGAGTACTGGCGTATCGCGGTCAGGATGCCTAGGATCAAGGCCACGCCCAGAATGAGCGCATAGGACACCGCAAAGAGGATCAAGGTGTTGGGGAGACGCTCCAGGATCATGTCCACCACGTCCTCCCGCGTGAAATACGAGGTGCCCCAGTTGCCTGTGGCCATGTTCTTGAGCCAGTTCAGGTACTGGATGGGAACGGGTTGATCCAGCCCGTACTTGGCCTTGAGGCGGGCGATATCGTCCGAAGTCAGCGACGCGTCCACGGTGTAGGCCGCCAGCGGGTCCCCGGTGGCCTGGATGCTCAGAAAAACGATGAAGGAAATCAGAAGCAGGAGGGGGATAGCCTGGATTACCCGCTTGAGAATATAGGTTCTCATGGTTTCAAAAAGACGATGCTCCACCCGGGCGAGAAGAGAAGGTGTGACGAATACCGGATTCTAGAGGATCCCGGACAGGCATCCTAACGGAGATCGGGCCTGGGCATCTTGTTCAATCCCATGCCCTTCCCCCGGAGTGCCTGCCGGAGGAGGTCCGGAACCCGTTGGACCGGTGGCAGCCGCTCACTCCTGCGACCGGTGGACCATCATCCCGACCAAGTCGCACGCTCTGTTTCAGCCCCCCGTCCATGGCCGGCCCGTCAATCTGACGAATTCAACCGCCAATCCAAGTGAGCAGGTCAAGCACTCGAGGGTGCTGCCGTACAGAATCTCATCAGACGAGACACGGCGCACCGTTGAGGCCAACAGCGTCAATTCATATAGTGCCTCACAGCAACTCGAATTGTGATTCACAAGGGATCAAGCAACATGAACCAGCTCACGGTCCGGGGATTCGACGACGAACTGAGTTCCGCTGTGCGCCGTCTGGCCAAGACCGAGGGAATTTCCCTGAACCAGGCAGCGTTGAGACTGCTCAAAAAGGGTGCCGGTCTAACCGACAACAAGAAGAACCCCCACGCGATAGGGTCCTCGCTGGACGATCTGTTCGGCGTGTGGAAACAGGATGAGGCAGAGAGTTTCGATGCTGCCCTCGAGAGCTTTGAGACTGTGGACGAGTCAGCGTGGACATGAAGATTCTGCTGGACTCCAATGCCTACTCCGCGTTTATGCGAGGCGCCCCCTCGGTACGAGGCCTGATACAAGCCGCCGAAGAGGTGTTGTTCTCGGCTGTCGTGGTAAGGGAGCTACTCTACGACTTTCGGCAGGGGGTGCACTTCAAGCGGAACCTTGCAGAACTCTGATCCTTCCTCGAACGTCCCTACGTGGCTTTTGTACCGGTCGGACCTGTGACTGCGGACCGCTATTCCCGAGTGATGACGGCGCTGAAGGCCAAGGGGCGGCCCATTCCCATCAACGACGTCTGGATTGCAGCCCACGAGATGGAGACAGGTGCCGACCTTGTGTCGGCAGACAACCACTTTGGATACGTCGATGGGATTGCCTGGGTGCGAATGGAAGCAAGTTGAAATCCGACAGGCGCGAAGCATGCAAGTTTCATTTTGCCCCCTGATCCCGGCGGTCCTGTACACCCAAGTTTCCCGCGACCACCAAGTCGCGGAGCTCTCCGTGGCTGCCCAACCGTGGGTACTGGGCAACTGCGCCGAGTGCTACAGCTGCCTAGTCGCCCACGAGTACATGGACGACACCGAGAGTAGACCATCACCGATAGGCCCCTGTTCTGCAAGATGCCGGACATGACCAGCATGGACTGCATCCGTTCGCCAGTGCATCGCGCGTTGGCCTATGCTTAGGGACATCCTGCCTGCCGTCTGTGTACCCCCACGGTTAATCGCGTATGTCCGGACAGCGTCAAGTCATCATGATCCTCTACCTGTCCAACTCCGCCCTGGACAGCGATGTCAGGGGGTGGACCATCTATGACGGGACCGGCCAAACCTACCCCACCACCGGGGACAGCGACACGCCGCCGTATCCCACGGGCCTGGCGGCGATGCAGGACGGCTGGCGCGTGATCCAGATGCCCCAGTTGATCCCCCCGGACAAGGATCTGGAATACACGACATCCTTCTTCAAGTTCGAGTATGTTTTCGAGAAGATGGTGGAGGTGGAGACATGACAACCGCGACCGTGAACCCCGAACTGTTGCTGACCACAAACCAGATGGCGTCGTTTGCCGCACGCGGCTTCCTGCGCTTCGACAATCTGGTGCCCGCCGACCTCAACCGACGCGTCATGGACGCCTTCGATGCCGGACCGGTTGCGCGTCCGGCCGCGGGTCTGCCGCTGTCCGAGGTCTACGCACCCGGATCGCCGTTGGACGACCTGATGCACCTGCCGGAAATCCAGGGCATTGTCCAAAGCCTGGTCGGTCCGGATCCGCTGTTTGATCACCACGCCGTCCATATCCGCCAGCCCAACGAGGGCCGGGCCCAGGGCCTGCACGGAGACGCCATCATCGACACCCGGATGCACTTCGACATCCAGTTGATGTACTTCCCCCACGACACACCGCTGGAGATGGGCGGCACGCTCCTGCTGCCGGGCAGCCAGTTCCGCCGCATCAACGAATCGGACATCGCCCGCTACCAGAACTTCGTGGGGCAGATTCCCATGGTGTGCGAAGCGGGCACCGTGCTGGCCCTCCACCACGGGATTTGGCACTGCGGGCGCCGCAACCAGACAGACCGGGTCCGCTACATGTTCAAAATCCGGCTGAACCCCCGGGTGCGCCAGCATCGGTTGTGGAACACCGACGACTTGGACAATCAAATGCGGGCCGATCCGGTGACCAACCTGGAAGCCAGAAACCGAACGGAAGAGAACATCTACTCCATCCTCTCCCGCCCCGAGCCGTGGTACGAGTTTCCGGTGGGCCGCCTGGAGATTGTGAACCGGGTCAAGTTCTGGCGGTTCCTGACCGGCAGCAACACCTTCGATCTCAGCTACTGGCTCACCCGGTTGGAGAACCAGCCAGAGAATCTGGCCTTGGCCGCCTGAATTCGACGACCCAAGGAGCCGGAATTTCGGTTCGTCCAGATGTCCGTAGCAATGGGCAACGTTGACGACGATTCAACCAGACAAGACACGGAGGTCTCGAAGATGAAAAGGTTAGGTTTGTCCTTGGCGGTATTCTTGGCAATGGGAGCCTTCATGGTGGCCTGTGACGCGGAATTTGCCACCGCCCCCCCGGAGGTGGAGCAAACGGTTGAAGATGCCAGTGCGGCCGGAAGCGAAACGGGAGGCTGGGAAGTGTGGTTGTCCGATCAATCGGACAGTGCCGACATCAGTGCCGACAATCCGGCCGGAACCTATGGGAGTCGCATTGTCATTTACGAAAGCAGTGACATCCTCGCTGCTCCTCCGGGTTGGTATGCCGAAGACGATCCGGAGTACGGGCCAACGGTTATCGAGGCCGTCGATGTGTTCCCGTCCGCTTTCGAAGAACTCGGAGTGCATGTGCGACGCCTTCACGGCATGTTGCCACAGCCCTCGAACCACCGGTACATGAACGCCAACTTTTTTGGTCCGGGCGCGGGACTGGTGGGCATCATCGATGCCGAAGGACAATGCGAGCCGCTAGCCGACGGCCTCCGGAAGTGCAAGCCGATTCAAGGCAATCCGGAGGAAGCTGTGAAGCTGGGCAAGGCCCTGTTTCGCACCACCGGCCCGGAAGACTCATCGCCTTCGAATCACATGTCCTTCTTCTCACCGGACGGCACCAAGTTGATCGTGGCCAATCTTGGGGCCAAGTTGCTGGAACGCATCGATTACGATGCGGAGTCCGACACCTTCACGTTCAACAAGGCCGCCACGCTCGATCTGGTGGGCGGCCGGGATCTGACCGCCATGGAAGCCCAGGCTGATTCGACCTTGCCCGGCGGCCGTGTGAGTGGCGAGTATGCCAACTTCCAGCCGACAACCACTCCAAGCGGTGCGCTCAGGGAAGGACCGGGACGGGCAAACAACGTCGTGGTGTGTCCCATACCCAGCAGCAACAACCGGCACGTCTTTGTCACGTTCGGCGGCGGCGGATTGTTCGTGGTCGATATTACAACCGAGCCGATGTCCATCGTGGCGGAATACACCAACGATGTCATCAGCGTGGCCGGGTGTGGCGGTGTGGAAGGAAGAGGCTTCATGCACCTGAACGCGGGAGTCTCGGCGAGCCCCGCGGGTGCGGATGACTCAACGTTCATCATGTACCGTCTGCCGCTTGACTACCCCGATGGCGCAAACCCGCATACGACCCCGAACGTACCTCCGGTGGTGAAGTTCCACGAAGAGAAGGTACTGGAGATCACCGACGAAACAGAGTTGTCCAAACGCCGGGATGCGCACGGTGCTGTCGGCTCCGTAGATGGCCGGTATCTGTATCAGTTTGATCGGATCCAAAACAATGCGGAAGTGTTTGATCTGGACAAGGTGATCAACGACCCCGACGCGACGCTGGAAGAGCAGTCAGCGGCGCGCGTAGGCACTTTGGATCTCACGGGAACAGGATATTGTGTCGGTGAGGGGGAGCCCTTCGTCAACATGCAGGACGAAGGATATGAATTCAATGATGATCCCGCTCCCGACCTCGTAGATATTTCCCCCGATGGCCGAATGCTTGTTGTCTCCTTCAGGGGAGCAAACCCCATAACTGTGAAACACGCCGGTTTGGGCAGTTGTCCCGGGTTTGGGGTGGTGACTCTTTCAGGCGACGGGGGATCAACCGGCACACTGACCCATGTGTTCCGAACCTTCCTACCGGACGCGACGGGTACCAGGAATCTGAGCGACATTCACGCGGCGATTGTTCGAATCAAGTCAAAGGACTAAGTTGATGCAACCAACATCGCAGACACCAGTTGTACGTTGAAATGTGGCAAGGCGGCATGCAGCGCATCTTCCAATGTGTCGGTCCCGGTGAATATGCGCCGGGGACCGTCCGGTGCTCGGCCGGAGGCCTCCCCCGGCAGTTCTCAGAGCAACTGTGATGAGAATCAAGTC
>JAAXGZ010000044.1 GCA_012271135.1 Caldilineales bacterium
AGCTTGTCCGTGTCGGGCATCGCGTATACGGTGCCATCACTGTCTGTGGCCTGCCCCACGTTGCGGTCCAGGCCCAGCGCACCGTCCGCGGCAGGTTGCTTCACCTGCTCCGCGGGCACCTCGTAGCAGACATGGGCGTACCACTTGGGGTGCTGTTCCGTGCCTTCCATGCGCACACGCACGATCAGCGGTTTGCAGTCCGCATACGGGTTCGATCCCGCCAGCCGCAGCCAACCGACCCTGGGCACGTACAGGCGGTCCCCGTCCATCCGGACGGCCTCGGGGATCGTGAACGCCGACACGGTGAAGTGCTTGGCCTTGAACCGGGGCTTGCCCGCGTTCGCCGGGTCCGCCTTGTACCGCGCGTAGGCGTCGGCCAGGTACTTCAGGCTGTAGCGCACCACCTGGTACGGGTACGCCTTCAGCCAGGCGTGGTCCGGGTCGTTGCGCAGTTCCGTGAACCGCTGGCCCAGGGTGAAGAAACTTGTGGACGGACCGGGTCCCATCTTCCTGCGGACGGACTTGGCCCACGCCGTCTTGCCCTCCCGGACCTCCGGCCAGTTGAGAGCGGGCACGTGCATTTCCTTCCAGCGCGCATACCGCCACTCGCAGTCGGCCAGCATGTGGTTCCAGACGTAACGGCAGGCGCCGGCGATGGCCGTCAGCAGGATGCCGGTGGCGGCGTCGCCCGGATACAGGCGCAGACGCACCGTGCGGTGGACGGTGTCCGGGACCTGCGTTGTAAAATCGGGGCTGTTGGGCATGGAAGTTCCCGTTCCGTGTCCGATGGAGAGTCCGATACCAGTCGGACTCTCGCATTTATGGACGCTATTATGCCACAGAACCCATCGTCAAGTCAGGAATATAATTCCCTTTCGTTTCCCGTGCCAGCCCGTCAATTATATTTCTATGCGTCGAGATTCAATCCCGACGGCCCGGAAGAAGGCAGAGAAGGCTGACTCCGCTGTGCCTCAGAATACAACGGCGAGACAACCGCGAACGCAGATACCCACGCCAAGCCGCTAAAAGAGCTGCCTCGGGTCTGTCCGCCAGCCGTCGCTTGCGGCACGGATCGGCAGTTAGCCCGGAGTGGCGGCCACAGGAGCCACAGAATCTCCCATCCCCGGCCGCTGAGTTCGCCGGCGCATGCCTTCCCAACATCCGCTTTGAATTCCTCTGTTATCCGCGCCTGTCGCGACTTCAGAAGGGCAGAGGCTCGCCGGTACGGGCCGTCAATTCGTCATACCAGCCCTGCAGTCTGCGGGTCAAGGGGCCCGGGTTCCCGCAGCCGATAACGCGGCCGTCCACTTCCAGCGCCGGAGTAAGTTCGCCCATCGTGCCCGTGGTGAAGAATTCGTCCGCGGCGTAGACCTCCGACAGCGAAATCCTCTTCTCCAGAGCTGCTACGCCATGGTCGCGCGCCATTTTCAGCACCACGCCCCGGGTAATGCCAGGCAGGCAGTAGTCCGCATGCGGCGTTTGAATCTCCTCCCCTCTCACGACAAAGACATTGGTTGCGTTGGTCTCCGCCAGGTATCCCTCCAGATCCAGCATGAGCGCGTCGTCCGCGCCGGCGGCGTTGGCCTCGATCTTGGCCAGGATGTTGTTGATCAGGTTGTTGTGATGGATTTTGGAATCCACGCATTGGGGCGAATTGCGTCTCCAGGAAGACGTGACCAAACGCACTCCCTCCCGGCTGTAGACGGGCTCCTTCCATTCGGCCAGCACGATCAGGCAGCTGCCGTATTGGTTCATGCGCCGATCCATACTGGAAGTGACTTTCCGGCCGCGGGACAGAGTTTGGCGCACATGCACGCCGTCCCGCATGACGTTAGCCTCCAGAGCATGTGTCTAGCACAACATATCGACACTGAAAGATATGATGTGGTATAGTGTGGCATGAAGATTTACCGCGCGGCGGCGTTCGCGGCCAAGATTGGGGTCCACAAGAACACGGTTAAGGCCTGGAGCCTGAACGGCAAGTTGCCTGCCCGCCGCACCCCGTCCGGCCACCGCTACTACACGGATGCGGATGTGGATCGGTTCTTCGGCGTGGAACGCGCCCCGCCCGAGCTTGGGCGCACCGTGGTCTACTGCCGTGTGTCCCGTCGGGCGCAAGGGGACGATCTGCGGTCGCAACAGCAGGCGATGGAGACGTTCTGCCTGGGGTCGGGCCTGGCGGTGGACGAGTGGCTGACCGAGATTGGCGGCGGCCTGGACTTCCAGCGGCCCGTGTTCCGTTCGTTGATGGAGCGGATTGAGAAGCGGGAACTGGGCCTCCTGCTGGTGGCCCACGAGGACCGTCTCTGCCGGTTCGGGTTTGACTGGTTTGCGTACTTCGCCGAGAGCCACGGCTGCGAGATCCGTGTGGTCAACCAACCCAGTCTGTCCCTGCAGGCGGAGTGGGTCGAGGACCTGATGGCCGTGGTCGACAGCTTCTCCGGCCGTCTGCCCGGCCTGCGCCGGTACCGGAAGCAGATCCGGGAAGCCGCCAGCGATGGCTGAGAAGGTCACGCGCGTACTTCACAGCCAGGGGCTGAACGCGGCCAAGTACGACCAGCTGGCCCGGATCGCCGTCCTGTGCGGACGTGTGAGGGGTGATGCGTGGCAACGGTGCAGCGGGGTGTCCACGGTCCTTCAATCCCCCTACGAGATCCGCGATGCCTGGATGGCGGAGGGCTGTGACTGGCACGGGCTGCCGGCGCGCTTGGGCAAGGCCGCGCTGGCGGATGCCTTGGGGGACATCGCGGCGGCGCGTGAGGCAGCCAAGGTGCCAGTCAAGAAGGCCATCCGGCATCGCACGCGGGGCGACACGGCCGAACGCGAGCGGTTCTACTCCCTGCTCAAGCAGAACCGCTGGACCGAGGATCCGTTCCTGCACCGGCAGATGCGGAAGCAGTGGCGGGGCGGCCGATCCCATGTGACGAACCAGATCGTGGCCGACGCCGGCTCCTACACCACCAAGGTCTGGCACGGCCGGGCCTGGGTGTATCTGCAAAGTTTGGAACGCGGCCAACGCATCGCCATTCCGCTCAAGGGCACACACCTGCCCTCCGGCACCCTCCGCATCCTGCTGCAGGACAACGGACAGGTGGAAATTCACTACGCGGTGGACGAGGCACAGGTGTGCAGTACGCGTCCCTGTGGAGAGGCCACCGTGGGCGTGGACAAGGGCTACACGGAAGCCTACACGGACAGCGACGGGGAGCGCCACGGCGAGGGCTTGGGCGACCTGTTGTCCGCCGAGAGCGACCGGCGCAAGGTCAAGGGAACACGGCGCAATCACCTCCGGGACATCGAGCAGAAGCACGAGGCCAAGGGCAACCATTGCAAGGCCGACACCATCCGGAAGAACAACCTCGGCAACCAGAAGTGGGACCGGCGGCGGACCCGGCACCACAGGCAGGTGCGCGACCACCTCTGCCAGGCCGCCCACGCCGTTGTGGACAAGGCCGGCACCCTCGTCTGCGAGGACCTGTCCGCACACATGAAGTCCGCCAGGTACCGCCACAGGGACACCAACCGCCGACTGAGCGGCTGGGTCAAGGGCGTGATGGCGGACACCCTCACCTCGATATCTCGGCGCAGAGGTTCTGCGCCGGCATGGGTCAATCCGGCCTACACATCGCAAATCGACTCCCGGACCGGCCTGTTGCAGGGCACGCGTCGCTGGGACCGGTTTTACTGTCTCGACGGGGTTGTGCTGGACGCGGACGTCAATGCCGCCTGCAACATTCTGGCGAGGCTGTACGACGAGGAGATTACGTTGTACATGCCCTACAGGGAGGTCAAGGCCCTGCTCGCCGAACGAACCAGGACAGCGGTGGGGACTGCTCCACCCGGACTCGAGTTGCGGGGGCGTGCAACGGAGCCCCCATCAACCGAGAGCGAATCACCCGAACCGGTACCGAAGTGTGCCGATTAATGGAACAGTATCGAAGAGAGCCTTCTTGACCTCCGCGACTTCGGGAATGTCGGCAAAGGCCATGGCCTTCGCCGAGGCGATCAGTCAGTCTAGATGCGGGTCCAATTGGAAGACCCGTCCGTCGTAGATGCGCAGGCCTTCCCAGACCGAGTCCCCGCCCCGCACTGCGCTGTCGAAGACCGAGACCTTGGCTTGGTCGCGCGGCAGCAGTTGGCCGCCCACGTGCACGAGGATGTCGGCGTTGCGGGCATCGGGCAGTCGGGGAGCTGGATTCATGGGACATCCTCCTGTTCAGCCTCAATCGCGTGCCGCCGGAGCTCCGCATAATAGGGAAGGCACTCCTGCAGAAGCGGCTGCAGGCACTCGGGAAGCGGGGCATGGCCGGGGCTGTAAGGCAGAAAGCCGGTGGTGCGGTGCGAACTGGCGTACCAATGGGAAGCCCACACTCCGTCTTCCGGTTTCGGACCAGCGGGCCAGCTCAGCATTTCCTCTTCAAAAGCCAGGTCCAGCCGCCCGCACAGCTGGCTCAGCACAGAGCGGGGATTGCGCAACAGTTGGCTGGAGTCGACAACCAGAGGCTCGTGTCCAAAAGACTTCAGTTTCTCCAGGATGCACACCTGCAGAGCCAGTCCGGTATCGGCCAGCTGGGGACTGTCCAGCACCTTTCCCGAAGAGGGCACGATCCCCGCGGGGATCCCGTACCAGCAGGAAGTGCCGGCCGTGGGCGATGCATGGCACTCCATCTGATCCGACCGGACACCACCCGTCAAGACCGGACGCAATCTCACCTGCAGGGAGGCCCGACAAGGCCTGGCGCAATCTTGCGATTGCCCTGGGGTGACCTTGTTCGGTAGGTGACAATGGTCGTACCGCCCACTTTTGACAACTTGGACCCAGGATCTGAACATGGATAGAGCCGAACAACGCCTCCAACTTGCCGAGGACGGCTATACGTTGCTGCCAAATATTCTCTCGTCCGAGATGCTGGAACGGGCCCGCCAGGTGTCCAACGAGGTACTGGAGGCCCAAGACCGGGACCACTTCGAGCGCCAACGCTCAACCGGCAGCTTGATTGGCGTCCAGGCCCATCCCTGGTTTGCGGAACTGGTTGCCTGGACACCCGCCCTCCAGGCCCTCAAGGACCTGGGATTTGCCGAACCCCGTTTCACCTCCGGCTTTGTCATTGGCAAGCCTCCCCATTCGCCGCCACTGTTCTGGCACCAGGACTGGTAGGGAATTACAGACCTGACCAAGCGCAGGAACCCGGAGGCCCCGGTGCGTCGTCCGGCATGTCTTGTTCACGGGTCGCAGATGTCGATTTGGCCGTTGCCGGCGGCAACGGCCAGGGATCGAACGCATCTCGCCGTGCAGAAGCCCCATTCCCGCGGGCCTTCGGGAGCAGGGCCAGACCCCGCGCCAGGATGTTGAGGGCGGCGTTGTGGTCGGCGTTTGCCTTGTATCCACACGCCACGCACTTGAATGTTGCCTGTGTCCTGCGATTCTCCGGATGGGTGTGTCCGCATGCCGAGCAGGTTTGGGACGTGTAGGCGGGATCCACCTTCACGACCCGGCCCGCCTTGTAGTCCAGGTTGCGTTCCAGCTGACCCCAGCCCGTGCTGAGGATTTCGCGGTTGAGCCCGGACTTCTGCTTGACATTCCTGCCGGGCTCCTCGGCCGTGCCCTTGGCGCTCTTCGTCATGTTGGCAATGTCCAGATCCTCCAGCACCACCGTATGGGCCGAGTCCGCCAGCTTGCGGCTCGCCTGGTGGTTGGCGTTCTCCCGCCGCCTCTTCTTCCTGCGTTGCAGCTTCTTCAGTTGCCCGCAGACCCGGCGCCCGCGGTTGGACATGGGCTTGCCGGATCCCCTGGATCGACTCCGCGCCTTCTCGACACCGCGCTGCTTCCGCTTGATGTTCGCGTCCAGCTTCGGGTCGTCCGGCACCTCGTACACTTCGCCTTCGCTGTCCGTGGCCTGCCCCACGTTGCGGTCCACGCCCAACGCTCCCGTCCGGGCATGTTCCGCCAGGAGTTCCGCGGGTACCTTGTAGGACACCACCGCATACCACTTGGGATGGCGTTCGGTGCCTTCCTTCAGGAACCGCACTGCCTGGCTGCGCAGCACAGGTACAGGGGGTTGGCCTTGTCCAGGCGCACCCAGCCGGTTCCGGGCACGCGCAAACGGTGGCCGTCCATGCGCACATTGCCGGGAATCGTGAACCCGTCCGGCTTGCGGTTCTTCACCTTCCTGCGCGGAAAGTACTTGGGTTTGCCGTCCGACTTCCGCCGGCCCAGCGACTTGCCCGACTCGCGGGCTGCCGCGGCGGCCTTGTAGAACCGC
Source organism: Caldilineales bacterium (assembly GCA_012271135.1). GTDB lineage: Bacteria > Chloroflexota > Anaerolineae > Caldilineales > Caldilineaceae > Bin34. The sequence goes on from JAAXGZ010000044.1 coordinate 6,264, forward strand.
GTGTAGGCACCCGAAAGGTACTGGGCGGCATGCCGTACCGGAGCATACGGAAGATCCCGCAGCCAGGACAGATCCCGGTCCGCGTAGGGCTGCCCATGCTCCGAACGCAGGAATGCCTGGAACCACTCTTCCTGCGGACGGCTGCGAATCACCGTGAACCGCTTGTTGAGCGTGAATTCCGCGGTGTTGGGCCGCTTGGCCTCCGGCTCCGACTCCCTGGCGCGCAGCCATTCGGCGTAGCGCCACTCGCAGATCGCCAGTTGCAGGTTGTACACGAACCTGCTCGCGCCCGCAATCTGCGCGCAGAACGCGGCCTGCCGCGCACTGTCGAACCGCACGCGGTACCGCTCGTTGCGCCGTGCGGTTGGTTCTGGAGTGGTAGATTGGGAGTCGGCAGTCCGGGTTGTCATGTTCAACCTGCCTGTCAGGGAGCCGTGTGGTGTTGTCGCACCCGCGGCTTCCGTTCATTGTAGTACCCATCCCGTGCTGAGTCAGGTATGTAATTCCCCTTATGTACTACCTGGTGGACGCGATGCCCGCCAACGGCTGCCTGCGCGTGCTGCGCGGCTCCCATCGCCGCAGACACGAGGATGCATGACCTGGTGCCCGAAGCCCATACGGAAACCCTGCGAAGAGCCACCGATCCGGACCATCCGGCGTTCCACCCCATACCGGAGGACACCGCCGTGCCGGTCACGGCCGGCGATCTGGTGGTGGGTGATGCCCGGCTTTTGCACGGGGCCTATGCCAACAACTTGGATCACCGGCGTACGGTGCTCACCCTCTGGTTTCACCACTGGGAACGCTACCCTGAACCGCTCAGGGCCCATATGGCGAGCGAGGGGAATATGGTGGGCCAATGGCCACCGGAGGCCCAGGCCAGGATCGAGGGCTTAATTCCCGACTACACCGGCGATGCCGAACCCATCGTCAGGAACCGGGTGCCCGGTCCCGATTTCCGTTGATCCAGGGTCCGGGGGGCGACTTGGCCTTGGGTGATCAGGCGGTCTGGGCGCACGCGTCCCAACGAAACCCATAAAAAGCAAAAACGGGGAGCCGGCCTGAGCCGGCTCCCCGTTGCTGTTGCCGATGCATGCACCGGCGATGGCACGTCCGCTAAGCGGCGCCCAACAGCTCGTTGGTCTCGTTGTTGAGGCCGACCAGAGCCTCCTTGATGTTGTCCTTGCCCTCGACGAAGATCGGATCCATCCACTTGCTCCACAGCGCGGACCACTCTTGGTACTTGGTGAAGTACTGGTAGTAGGTCGGCTGCTCCAGGCCCAGCGTCAGGAGGGCATGCTTGGCATTGGGGATCTTTTCCTCCCAGCCCTTGGGCAGGCCGTACTCCGCCAGGCTGAGGCGCGGCGGGTAGAGGCTGCCCTCAATGCCCAGCGTGGGCAGGATGTCCTCGTTGGACAGCACGTAGCGGGTCAGTTCGTAGGCCAGTTCCGGGAACTTGCTGCCGGCAGGAATCATCCACTGGGCACCGCCCTCGTAGCCGAAGCGGCCGTTGGGACCGGTCGGAATGGGAGCGATGCCCCAAGGGAACTTGTCGCCGATGGCATTGTCCAGCCGGGCCGCGATGTCGCTGATGCCCATGTGCATGCCGATGCGGCCGGAAGCGAACAGGAATTCGCCGCCCAGGCCCATGGCCTGTTCGTCGCCGGGCGTCGGCGACGAGCCGTCGGTCCAGCGGAGGTCCCAAAGATACTTGGCCGCCTCCTCAACGATCGGATCATCGAAGTTGCCGCGGGTGCGCTCCGTGTCGAACAGGTCGGCACCCCAGGTCATGGACACGGCCCACAGGGTCTTGTCGAAAATCGGGATGCGGCAGCCGTAGATCTTGTCCATGCCCTCGCCCGACGTGGCCTCCTTGGCGATTTCCCGCAGGTCCTGCCAGGTCCAGTCGTCGGGGAAGGGGTACTCCTGGATGGAGTCGGTGATGTCCCGGTTGACGAACAGGCCCCAGGTTACCCAGCCGTAGGGCAGCGAGTGCAGTTCGCCCTTGTAGGTGGACATCTCGATCATCTTTGGTTCCCAGTCGTCGGGCCAGCCGTCCGGCGGGTGGGACTCAACGTACTGCTGCATCGAATGGGACCAGCCCTTGTCCGGATAGACCCAGCCACGACTCTGGTGCTGCCAGGCCAGATCGGGCGGGTCGCCGCCGGCGATCTGCGTGGGCAGCTTGGTCCAGTAGTCGCCCCAGGGAACCCCGGACTCGATCTCCACCTCCATGTTGGGGTAGCGCTCCTCGAAGAAGCCCTCAATGAAGGGAATGAACTTGTCGATCTCCCCTTCGCCCTCCCAAGAAATGATGCGGAAGGTTCCGCTGATGTCCGGGTCCACCAAGCCGGTGGTCCAGCGATCGACGAGGACCTCGGCATCCGCGGCATCGTCGGCCGGGGCCACACCTGGGGGCGCGCAGGCCGCCAGGCCGGCCGCGAAGCCGGAGACGCCCATGAAGCGCAGCCAGTCCCGTCGGGTCATCTGCAAACCGGTTTTCCTTTCCTTCATTTTGACCAACTCCCTTGTTGAGTTGACAGTGAACAAAAACCGTACCGGGAAGCGCGGATCAGGCCGCGCCCTTCAGGCCCGAAGTCACGATGCCGCGCACGTAGTACTTCTGCCCGATGATGAAGATCAGGAGGATCGGCAGCACGCTGACCACGGCCAGGGCCATTACCAGGTGCCAGGGGGTGTTGAGCGCCACCTTCTGCTGGAACCCGGCCAGACCCAACGGCAGCGTCTTGAGGTCCCGCGAGGAGATCACAATCAGGGGCCACAGGAAATCGTTCCAGAAGCCCATGAAGGTGAAGATGGCCAGTGTGGCCAGGACCGGCTTGCACAGGGGCATGATGATCGTGCTGTAGATGCGGAAGTGGCCGCAGCCGTCGATTTCGGCCGCCTCCTCCAGTTCCTTGGGGATGCCCATCATGAACTGCCGCATCAGGAAGGTGCCCCAGGCGCTGAAGAGCCCGGGGACAATCAGGGCATACAGGGAGTTGATCCAGCCCAGCATGCGCATCTGCACGAACAGCGGAATCATAATGACCGCAAACGGGATCATCATGGTGGAGAGGTACAGCAGGAAGATGGTGTTGCGGCCCGGGTAGTCGATGCGCGCAAAGGAATAGCCGCCCAGACTCGACGTTAGCAGCACCCCCAGCGTGGCGCTGATGGCCACGGTCGCGCTGTTGGAGAAGAACCGCGCCACGGGCACCTGGTCCCAGACCTCCGCATAGTTGGAGAACAGGAACTGATTCGGCAGGATTTGCGGCGGGAAGGTGTAGACCTCGTCCAGGCTCTTGAACGACATCAGCACCATCCACAGGAACGGCACCAGCATGATGATGCCGCCCAGGGAGAGCAGGCCCCAGGCACCCAGGTTGCCCAGCAGGCGCGAGCGTTCCGTCCCCATCGGACTGGTTCCGGCACCCAACCCGGCCGCGGGACGGCCTTGGACGGCTTCGGTGGAGATTGTGTTCACGAAACTTCCCGCCTCTCAGTTGTCCATGTCGAAGCCATAGACCCAGCGCCTGGCCACGCTCCACTGGAACAGCGTGATCGCCAGGATGCACAGGAACAGGATGGCGGCCATGCTCGTGGCATAGCCCATCTTGAAGTAGGCAAAGCCGTTCCTGTAGATGTAGAGGACCAGCGGCGTGGTGGCGAAGGCCGGGCCGCCGTTGGTCATGATCATGAACTGGTCGAAGGCCTGGAACGCCCCGATGAACGAGGTGGTCAGGATGAAGAAGATGGTGGGGGTCAGCAACGGCACCTTGACATGGCGCAGCTTGCGCCAGCCGTTGGCTCCATCGACGGTAGCGGCGTCGAGCAGCTCCGGCGGAATCCCCTGCAGGCCGGCCAGGAAGATCAGCATGGCGTAGCCAATCCCCTTCCAGTTGCTCATGATGATGATGGAGATCATGGCCCAGCGGCTGTCCGTGAGCCAGTACGGGCCGTCGACGTTGATCTTGGACAGGGCCCAGTTGATCAACCCGAACTCCGCCTGGAAAATCCAGGCCCAGATGATGGAAGCGGCCACGGTCAGGGTCACGTGGGGCAGGAAATAGATGACCCGGAACGAGAGCACGCCGCGCATCTTGCGGTCCAGGAGAAGGGCCAGCCAGAACGCCAGGAATACCGCCACGGGCACGGCCACAAAGGTGTAGTAGAAGGTGTTGCCCAACGTCTTCCAGAACAGGGAATCCCCGGCCATCAGGACAAAGTTCTGCAGGCCGTTGAAGACCGGGGTATCCGACAGGTTCCATTCGTGGAACGTCAGATAGATGGTCGTGGCAATGGGGAACAGGCTGAAGGCGAGCACGCCCAGCAGATTCGGGATCAGGAAGGCGTAGCCGGCAATCAGGTTGCGCCGGCGCCGACCGGTCATTCCGCCGCGGGACGCGACGGGACCTTGTGGAAAGGCGGGAGCGGAGGCGGCCATGGCTGTGTGGAGGCTACCGGTCCTGGGCCTCGTCCCACGCCCGTTTCCAGCCGGAACGGCGCTGCCAGTCGTCCTCCGGCCGGGGCGGGTCGGGAATGTCCTCTCCGGCCGGACGCGGCTGGTGTTGCCAGTAGCCCGACGGATCCCTCCCGCAGGCGATCACACCCGTGCCCTCCGAAACCGTGAAGTTGCGCACGTCCGGGGACGTGAAGCGCAGGGTCAGGCCGCAACGGCGCCGGTCGGAGTGATTGGCGTCCGAGCCGTGCAACAGCCAGTCGGTGTGCAGCGACATCTGGCCGGCCTTCATTTCAAGGTGGACGGGCGGTTCCGCGAAGGAGTCAATGTCCATCGTGGACTGGTCGAGAACGTTGTTCTCCCCCTCCTCCGAATGGATGAACGGCAGTTGACCCAGCCGGTGGGTGCCTGGAATCACCTGCATGGCCGCGTTCCCGCGGTCCACATCGTCGAATGCAAGCCAGGCCGTTACGGTCTTGCTGGGGGTGAGGGGCCAGAAAGAGGCGTCCTGGTGCCAGCTGACCTGCTTGCCGTCGCCGGGCAACTTCGTGAAGAAGTGGGTTGTCCAGCACACCAGGTCGGGACCCAGCAGATCGCGCACGGGACCCAGGATCCGTTCCTCGGTCACGAAATCGTGCAGGCCGCGGCAGTGGATGTGCCATCCGGCCTGCCCGTAGCTGTTCCAGCCCTTGGCCAAGGCCTTGGCCAGCAGGTCGTCGAAGTAGGCGCGGTTGGCTTCGGCCTCGTCCGGCGTGTAGACATCGATCGGGCAGAGGTAACCCTTGGCGTTAAAGTCCTCGATCTGGTCCCGGATCAGGTGGCGCGGCCGGTCCGTGCCCAGCGGCACGAACTCCTTGACCCGTTCCGCTCCCGGATACGCTTCCAGGATTGGCTTCGACATCGTCCTCTGGCAGTTCCCATTGGATTGGCGCAGACCGGAATTATACGCGGGCTCCAACGGGCGCGCGATCCGGTCTGACGGTGCCAGTTGTTCAGTTCAAGCCATCAGGTTCCGGTGCGCGATGTCAAGGAGGTTCAGAAACCTGTCGATTTCCTGCCGCGTCGTCATGCGGCTGATCCCCAAGTCGGATGCAGGATCGCCCGTCACGAACTCGCATGGCACGCAGGACATGGAATACGCGATCGGTACATGCATCACAAGCGCTACCGGTCGAAGCTGCAACCGTGGGCATCACTGTTCAGTAGATGACGGGCGTCTGCTCCTGGCAATTGCATGCACACGATCCCATCAACGCACGATTCTCCCACCCGTTTGGCCCCCGGCCACAGGTCGCGAACTTCTCGAATCAGGTGCTCGCTCAAGTCCGCAATGCGCGCGAGATCATCGGCGAGCGAGGTCTGCGTAACCTCACAACAGATCCCGAACCCTACGCACAAGGCAGTTGGCAGCGTGCCGGAACGGAGACCTCCCTGCTGGCCCCGCCGCAACAAAAGGGCTCCTATGCCCTGCGGTCCGTGCATTTTGTGCGATGAAAGGGTTATCAGGTTGGGACGCTTGGGCAACTTGCCCAAGGCCTGGGCCGCGTCGGTGTGCACGATCGTCCGACCTGCCAACCTATCGATCTCCTGCCAATCGTGCACCACTCCGGTCTCGTTGTTTACCGCCATGATTGACAGCATCAACACATCGCGCCCGAGTTCATCTTCCAGTCTTTCCAGGTTGACTTGACCATCGGAGGTAACCGGTACCAACCGCAACTCAAAGCCCCATCGAGCCAAAATGGGCTTCAGATTGAGAACGGACGCATGTTCCGTGGTGCAGGAGACGATTTTGCGCCGCTGCCCTTGAGCCGAAGTTCCCTCAACGCCATACCCAAGATAGCAAGGGAATTGGCTTCGGTGGCGCTTGAAGTGAAGATCAGCCGCCCCTTGCCGGCCAAGGACAGGATCTGCTGCCGGGCCGACTCGATTTGATAGCTGGCTTGGATGCCCAAGGCGTGGGTTGCATGGGGATTGCCTGACACCACCGAGCACAGGGCTTCCGCGACCATCGGGTCCAGTGGAGTGCTGGCCGGATTATCGAGATAGATGATGTCGGACACGGGCAATCAATCCGTGCAGGGGCAGGGAGTTCCTGCAGAGGTATATCTGCGGGGTCCAACTCCAGCAGATTGGCGTAGGTGTGCTTGGAGTTCTTACCAAAGAAGCCGAACCGGGATGTCTGGCCGGTTCGTTCACCATCCCTGACTTCCTCGATATTGCGCTGATATCGTGCCTCCAGGTTTGCCCACCATTGCAACTGGGAAGGCCTTGGCGCCTGCGTTTTGGGTTCCTTGGGGATGGCTCGTAGCGTACGGATGCCCTTCATGAAACAGAAAGTGCAGTTGGAATATCGGCTGTCCAAGTCCAAGTCCCATTCCTAACCTCGCCAGAACACCAAGACATCCTCTGATGCCAAGCCGGCGTCGTACAGAGGAAAGTAGGGACCTGTGGCATCTGGGCCACCGCCTGCTCCGAAAAGTGCTCAGCCATACCATCGCGTTCCTGCTGAACCAGGGTCGGGACCACCCTCCCCTACAGCTCTCGAAGCTGGTCACCTGAATTGAAAACCTGCACACGGGGTTAACTATCTCAAAGCTTCGTTGCACTACTAGGACGGCCCGCAACCAATATCAACGAGATTGAAACAGCGCCCTCCACCAGCCTAACGGCAGACAGTACCGCGAAAGTGCTTTACAATGCTCAGACACAAACTTCCGGCACATGACCGGATGCGAGACAAAGGACCCACGAGCAAATGTCCCTCGACGACCAGATTGTGGCAAAAATCGAGTTACTCATTCGCCGACCCGTGGCACAAGTGTTTGATGCCTTCGTGAATCCGGACGTGATTACGAAGTTCTGGTTCAATCGCACTTCTGGACCGCTCGTAGCGGACAAGTCGGTCACCTGGTATTGGGATCTATACGGGGCTTCGACGACGGTTCGCGTGCTGGCATTGGAGCTGGATCGTCGGATCTGTATTGAATGGGATGTTGACTCGGACAGTCGATCGCGCATTGAGTGGACGTTCGAAGATCGTGCGAGCGACGGGACGTATGTCAGTATTGTGAATAGTGGCTTCGATAGAGATGCCGACGACGTGATCGACCGAGTTGTAGATTCGGCGGGTGGCTTCGCCCTCGTTCTCGCTGCAGCCAAGGCGTACCTTGAGCACGGTGTTGCCCTGAACATCGTCGCCGATCGATTTTGACCAAACAGTAGACTGGCTACTCGAGGTACCTACCCGGTCTGTTCCACGAGGATGTTCCGAATCGGCAAGGCTGCCTAGCCCGGCGCTTCCGGCAGACCTCGGCCTCCAGCTAATGGTGGGCGGGGTCCGTCCCAACACGGAGCACACAACGGCCCTGCTCAATCTGGCCGGGGAATCGGGCCTCGTCCATCTGATGTACCCTCCCGACCCTAGAATTTCCCCTACGCTACCAGGCACAAAGAAAATCCTGGTGCTGCTGGCTGGGTCGGTGCTAAGTTCCAAGAAGGGCCTTGGTTTACGTCAGACACCCTGCAGACCTGTCAGAACAACACCTTCCACGAAGTACCGCTGACAGAACAGAAAGAGGATCAGGGCTGGAATCGTTACCGCGGTCGCCGCAGCCATCAGCAATTCCCAATTGGTTGAGTACAGTCCCAAAAAGGTCGCAAGACCTAGGGCGATCGTTTTCTTGGAATCGGATTGCAGGTAAAGCAAAGGGCCGATGAAGTCGTTCCAGTTGGCCAGGAAAGTGAAGATGGCAACGGTGGCCAGCACAGGGCGGGAAAGCGGCAATATGATCCGCCAATAGATGTACAGGTCGCCGCAGCCGTCCATGCGGGCTGCATCCGACAGTTCGTTGGGGATCGTGCGGAAAAACTGGCGGAAGAGGAATACGTTGAAGGGTCCGCCACCCAGCATCGGAGGAATGATCAACGGCTTCAGGGTGTTGACCCAACCCAGATGCGTGAACAGGACAAACACAGGAATCATGGTGACAATCGCGGGCAACATCAGCACGCTGAGGAACACCATGAACAGGGTGTCCCTACCCGGAAACCGCATGCGCGCAAATCCGTAACCACACATGGAAGCCGTCAACAGAGTGCCCAGCAACACCGGTATGGTGATGCGCAAGGTGTTGAAAGTGTAGACATGGAAGGGCAGGCCGCTAAGAGCCTCAACATAGTTGTGCCACTGGACAGGGTCGGGTATCCAGTCGGGCGGGAACACCCACACCTGGCTGCGGGTCTTGAGGGAGGAACTTATCATCCACAGAAACGGCAGGATCATGGCAACCGCGCCACCGCACAGAATCACCCAGATCGCGATTCTGGTCGCGACGCGGCCCATTGCCTGCGTTGGCCGGACAGCAGGGGCAGGGCGGGTCGATGGAGTGGTTGCCGTCATGAATGCACGCCGGGCATGGTTGACCCAATCCCGGTCCTGTGACTATCCTGCTTCGTAATGAACCGCTCTGCCCAAGGAACGGAAAATGAAAATAGTCATGACCATGACAATCGCAAACAGAACCCAGGACAGGGAAGCCGCATAACCCATCTTCAACCATTCAAACGCGTTGCGGTAGGTATAGAGGACATAGAAAAGGGTTGCGTTCTTGGGCCCGCCGGCGGTGAGTAGATAACCCGCCGTAAACACTTGGAAAGTGTTGATTAGACCAATGACCAGGTTGAAAAGAATTACCGGGGAGAGCTGGGGAATGGTTACGGCCCAGAGTTTACGCCAGGCATTGGCGCCATCCACTTCGGCTGCTTCATACAGGGTGCGCGGCACACCATGCAAGCCTGCCAGAAAAATGATCATCATGGGCCCAATGCTCCAGAGAGCCATGATCCAAAAGGAATACATGACCACGTCTGCGGAAATCAGCCATTCCACTTTCGGCAGCCCAACGAAATCCAGGATGTAGTTGAGCAGCCCGAACTCGGAATTGAATATCCAACGCCACAGTACCACGGAGGCAACCGCGGGAGTCATGGCCGGAAGGTAGTAAATGGCCCGAAACCCGGATATTCCGCGTATGTTGAGGTCCAACAACAACGCCGCGGCCAAGGCTGCAACCAGGGTGAGGGGTACGGCTACGAGGGTGTATCGGATCGTAACGTACAGGGACACCCAGAACAGCTTGTCATCCAGGAAGGCCGTCCGGAAATTTTCCAGACCAACAAAAACCGGGGGCGAGATGATGTCCCATTCGGTCAGGCTCAGCCAGAGGGAGTAGATCAGGGGTCCGACCAGGAACAGGGCAAGACCCAGTAGACCGGGGGAGATGAAGAAGTAGCCGGCAAGTGTCCGCTGGACGCGACGCCGTTTCGCCGCATCCGGTATGAAGGTTGCGATTGGCGCCATCGCCCAACGCTCAATCGACGGCTTCTAACTGTCGCGTTGCCAGGTCAGAGGCACATAGCGATCATCATTCAGGCAGTCGCCTACTTTCAAATCGGTGTAGTACTCCACCGGCAGCGTATCGAAGTTGCCGTTGTAGGTCAGCCCGTCGGGGAAAAAAGCCACCGTCATGGCCCGCCGCGGTTCCCGTGTCATGTTGGGTCCGGCGGAATGCGCAATCATGGAGTTGTGCACCACAAGTCCCCCTGCCGGCACCGGCGCAGACCGGGCTTCCAGGCTCATCCATTCGGGATAAACCTGAAAAACATCCCTCATGTTCTCCGTGATGGGTACCAGATCATAGGTGGCCAGTTGATGGGTGCCCGGCAGGTACCAAAGACAACCGTTGTCCAAGGTCGCGTCATCCAGCGGAATCCACATGCTCACCGACTGCCTGGTATGAAAGGCCCAATAAGGAACATCCATGTGCCAAGTGGTCTGATTGCCGTAGGGTGGTTTGAACAGGGCCTGGTCGTGCCAGATGCGGACGCCATCAACCCCCGCCAACGTGGCGGCCAGTTCGCCCAGGCGCGGATCCCGTATCAGCCGCGCCGTATCGGCATGGCTGTCAGCCAGGCGCAGGCATTGGGTAAACACATTGGCATAGAAGGTCTCCGGATCGTCCTGATTCTGCAGCTTCAGTTCGTCGGAGCCGTACTTGGCATTGAAAGCCCGTCGCACTTCCGGATCCAGGGCCAATCGATCCTGTACGGCATCCATGATGACCGTGCGCCATTCCTCGAGTTCCCCTTCGTCCAGGAACCGATCCAGCACCAGAAAACCCTCTGTCTGGAATCGCGAGATTTGGTCTGGACTCAGATCGGTGTTCACGGCATGTACCTTTAGTGGGCGGCAGTTCTTGGGAATCGCACAGGAAACGGAGGCAGATGCCAGGTCGAGCCCCGACATCCGCTCCGGCGTTTCCAAGGTGAAATTACGAAGGTTTCCAGTTGGGATTCTCGGCCAGGAAGCCGTCGATTTCCGGCAGCACGGAATCCAATGCTTCCTGGGCGGTGGTTTCTCCTGTGTACACAGGCCCCAAGGCGGGTCCCAGCAGGCGGCCTTCAACCTCGCTGTGACCCAGTCGCAGGGGCATGCGGCGGGAATTGTAGACGGCTGGAATGCAGCCGGCCGTGATGTGATCCTGCGTGTGAACGCCTTCGGTCATCCACTTGGCACGGCCTTCCTCAGTCAAAAGCAAATCCTCCCTCTGCGGTTGCCAGAGACCGGTTCGACTCAGGGCCAGACTGCCTTCACCGAAAACCACCCACTTGTACAGGGCCCAGGCCGAATCGATGTCCGCAGTCTGCTCACTGACGCCAATTGCCTCGGAAGGAGCCCAAACCGTGTAGTGGGGTCCCATGATGGGCACCACTGCTTCACCGTAGTCAATGTCGGTATGGGACAGCGCTTCCAAACTCCAGTTCCCGGTCAGGAACATGGCTAGGCGGTCGTTTTCCATTAACTGGATGGAACTCATGCCCACCTGACCCAGGAATTCCGGGGATGCAGTCACTTTGTGCTGGACATAGGTGTCGGCGGTTTTCTGCAATACGTCGGCCGCAATGTCCTGATCCGGGAAAAAGGTGTTTTCATCCTCGGAATAGACCTCGGATCCCTGTTGCCAAAGCCCGGGCGAATACACCCGCCAGGAACCTCCCCAGCGCGGCAGATCCACGCCGTAGGTCTGAATGTTTTCGGCATCGAAGCCGGCATCCAAGGCGGAATTGCCATTCTCGTCGATGGTTACCTGCTTGGCAACGGCGATGAAGTCGTCCCAGGCCCAGGCCTCCTCCACGGTTGCGGGAGGATAGTCAACCCCTCGATCATCGAAGATCTTGCGGTTGAAAAACATCATGTAGGGTTCGGTGCAGGCTCCCGTGCCAAAGACCCGATTGCCGATCGTGAAACGGTTCACCTCGACAATCTGTTCGATGGCGGCTTCCGGATCGGATGCATGCCGATCGGTCAGGTCCTTGATGACGGCCTTTTGCGCCCAAGCCACCAGGAACGGGGTCGGGAGATAGAACACGTCCGGCAGCGTATTGGCTGCGGCCCGCGCCTGCATATTGTTCATGTAGTCGCCATAGGGCACATGATGCTTCTCGTTCGGAATGCCTGTTGCCTCCGTGAACGCATCCAGCATATTGACAACGGTGTCCTTCTCGTGGGGGGATCCCCACCACGCGAAGGTCATTACACTGGGTGCCGCATCGCCTGCCATTGACTCCGCGTCGGAGGGTGCAGGTGTCGCTACGACACAAGCCGACAAGGCAAGGCCGGAGACCAGAAGACCCGAAGAGCGAAGAAACTCGCGCCTACTGAAGTTCGTTCCTTTCATGGGAGCTTCCTCCTTTATTGACAGCACACATCCATGTTGGATGTTGGCGAACTGATTGGCCCATGATAATGCAAGCGGAAAGTCCCGCGAATTGGCCAGCCGGGGGCTGACCGGACCCGCAATCCGGCGGCTGTGGCGGCATCGGCTCCTGCCCTTGGTGACGGACATGGCCCAAGCCCTGGCCTGGTCGTATTGGCGCCGGCGCCACCAGGGTGGTGGCCCTGCACTGACACTACCGGCTGCGGCAGGCCACCGCCCTGTGAATTACCTCTGTAGCATTGGTGCTCTTCGACGCTTTGATGCTCATGCACGATGGCTGAAGATCACCGGGTTCAGGTGGGTGGCGACCACCTCCCCCTCGCCGACCCCCGGCAGGAAGTTAGCCGCCTCGTTCACATGGGAGGGCCGCACGGACCGCTTCCGGATCCCGTCCTCCATCATGATGATCGTCATCACACCCCGCATCCGGTCGGTGTTGTTGGGGCCGGCCCGGTGGAAGACCCAGCCGCGATGGAAGCTCACGTCACCCAGCTCGAACGCCGTCTCCACGACCGGATAGTCCTTGAGGGTGCGCCCGATCCGCTGCTCGCTCTCGTCGCTGATCGACAAATCGCGGTGTGTGTGGATGCGGTGGCTGCCGCGGCAGAAGGACAGCGGTCCCATCTCGACCGGCGTGTCCTGCAGCGGGATCCAGGCCGTGATCGTGTTGTCGTTGCCCAGGGGCCAGTAGTGCTGGTCCGCGTGCCAGGGGGTGAAACCGCCACCAGGCTCCTTGAACAGTGCCTGATCGTGGTACATGCGCGTACCCTCAACCCCCATCAGGTCGGCGGCAATGCGGCCCAGGCGGGGCGCCAGGCACAAGGGCGCGATGTGCTCGTCGCGGCGCCACAGCTGGCCGATCTGCAGGAACGCTTGGCCGTAGGTGTTGCGCTCCGCCAGATCCGGCTGGGAACGGCCGTACTCCTCCACCACCGCGTTGATCAGCGGCGTGAAATGGGCCAGGACCTCGTGCGAAAGCACCCCGGGCAGATGGATGAAGCCATCCGTCTCAAACCGATTCCGCTGCTCCGCACTTACGGGGTACTCGGCGGCCAACTCCACCCGAACTGTCGATTCCACCGCGAACTCCTGATGCGCAAGGACTGGCGACACCCTGATTCTATGCCGCGGGCATCCGCCAGACCATCAGCCGATTCTGGTGTTACAATCGCCATGCAGCAACGGCAAAACGGAACCGGTTCGCCGCGTCGGCGACACCATGAGCGATTCCCGCAACACTTTCAACGGTGCCGACCCGGAAGAGCGGGGCAGACCCGTGGACCCCGCCAACGGTGCCCGGCCTCCGCAGGATGCCGGCCCCGAACCTGAGGCTTTCGGCAGACCCCAAGGCGCCAACGGCCGTGGACCCGAAGCCGGCGGACCACCCACCGGCCGGCGCGGACCCGGAGGTCGTCGCCGGGGCGGCCGCGGCGGAAGACCGGGCCGCGGCGGTCCGGGAGGACCAGGTGGCATGGGGGGACCCGGCGGGCGGCCGGGCATGAACCTGCCGGCACTCAAACGGGCCCTCGGCTACTCCCTGCACCACAGCCGCTTCATGATGCTGGCCCTGGGCAGCATGCTGGTAGGCACGCTGGCCCAGTTGGCCGTACCCCAGTTCATCCAGGACATCCTGGACAACGTCACGCTGGCCCTGGCCGCCAGCGGCATGGCGGGCCTGGACTCCGCAGGCCTGGACAGCCTCATGGCGGAGAGCGGCTTCACCTTGGAGCAGTTGACCGCCGCCAACAACAACCCCCTGCAGCCGCTGGTCGTCTCCTCGATCCTGATCCTCTTCTTCTCGATCGGCCGCGGCGTCTTCGCCTTCCTCCAGGCCTACATGGCCGAGAAGAACGGCCAGTACGCCGCCTATGACTTCCGCAACGAACTGTTCGCCAAGATCAGCAGCCTCAGCTTCTCGTACCACGACCGGCAGCGCACCGGCGAGTTGATGGTGCGGGCCACGGACGACGTGGAAAAGGTCCGCCAGTTCATCTCCCAAGGCCTGCTCATGGCCGGACAGGCCCTGGTCCTGATGGTGGCCTCCCTCTCGATCCTTTTCTACACCAACTGGCGGCTGGCCCTGGTGGTCGTGCCCATCCTCCCGGTCGCCATGCTGATGTTCATGTTCTTCGGCAGCCGCGTGGGGCCGCTGTTCGCCATGATCCAGCAGCGGTTGTCCCACCTCAATTCAATCCTGCAGGAGAACGTGGCCGGCCTGCAGGTGGTCAAGTCCTACGTCCGGGAGAAGAGCGAGCAGGCGCGCTTCGGCAAGGTGGCCGATGAGCACATGCGCAACTCGATCCGCGTCTCGCGGTTCATGAGCGTCATGTTCCCCTTCCTCTTCCTGGTGGCCAACCTGGCCATCGTGGCGGTGACCTGGTACGGCGGACGCCTGCTAATCTTCGATGAGCTGACCCTCGGCCAGTGGTCGAAGTTCATGCTCTACATCACCTACATCTTCTTCCCCATCGGCCAGTTCGGCTTCATCATCGCCATGGCCACCCAGGCCTCGGCCTCGGCAGCCCGCGTCTTCGAAATCCTGGACACCGACGTGGAGGTCCGCAACCGCCCCGGCGCGCGGACCCTGGACACCGTGCAGGGCATGGTGGAGTTCCGCAATGTCACCTTCCGCTATTTCGAAGGCAGCGAACCGGTTCTCAACGATGTCTCCTTCGGCGTCATGCCCGGCGAAACCGTTGCCATCCTGGGTGCCACCGGCAGCGGCAAGTCCACCATCATTAACCTGCTGCCGCGCTTCTACGACGTGTCGGACGGCGCCATCCTGATCGACGGCATCGACATCCGCGACGCAACCCTGGACTCCCTGCGCAGCCAGATCGGCATCGTACTCCAGGAGACCGTGCTGTTCAGCGGCACGATTCGGGACAACATCGCCTTCGGCCGCCCCGAGGCCACGGACATCGAGGTGGAAGCCGTAGCCCGCGATGCCGCCATCCACGACTTCATCGTCAGCCAGCCCAACGGCTACCGGACCGATGTCGGCGAACGCGGTTCCACCCTGTCCGGCGGACAGAAGCAGCGCGTGGCCATCGCCCGGGCCCTCCTGCTCCAGCCCCGCATCCTGATCCTGGACGACTCCACCAGCAGCGTCGACCTCCAGACCGAGCAGCGCATCCAGCAGGCCCTCGACCGCCTGATGGAACAGCGCACCAGCTTCGTGATCGCCCAGCGCATCAGCACCGTGCGCAACGCCGACCGCATCCTGATCCTGGAAAACGGTCGTCTGGCCGCCACCGGCACGCACGAAACCCTGATGGAATCCAACGAACTCTACGCCGATATCTTCTCCAGCCAGCTGGTGGACGACAGCGCCGCCCTGGCCGAGGCGCAGGCGGGATGGGCATGAGGCAGTCGGTACGCGCCGGCAAGAAGGCGGCAAGCCATGTTTGACGGCGGCAGGTTCATGATGGACCGGGAGGTATCCCGGGCCCAGTCCGTACCGCAGACTCTCAGGCGGTTGGGCGGCATGTTCGCCCCCTATTGGCCGTGGATGATCCTGGTGATGGTCTTGGTCCTGATAGTGGCCGGCTCCCAGGTCTACACGGCCGTCCTGTTGGGGCAGGCCATTGATTGCTATGTGAATCCGGCATTGCTCAGTGGTTCGGGGACCGTGGGCGACGCCGCGGGCGCCAACTGCTGGTTTGAACGGGCCGACACCCAGGGTTGGGGCGTGCCCGCGCTGCTCACGGGCCTGACCCACCTGATGCTCATCACGACCGCCATCTACATTGCCTCGGCCGCCTCGCGCTCCTTGTCCTTCTACATGATGTCTGCGGTGGGCAACCGCGTGGTGCGCCGGATCCGGGTTTCGCTGTTCAGGCGAATCCATTCGCTCACGCTCGGCTACTTCAACCGCCACGAAGCCGGCGATGTCATGAGTCGGCTCACCAACGACCTGGACACGCTGCAGCAAAGCATCAACTTCATGATGATCTCGGTGCTGCTGGCGGTGGTCACAGTGATCTGGATCCTCATCCAGATGCTGATCATCAACTACGTCTACGGGTTGATTTCCATGGCCCTGATCCCGGTCATGTACCTGGTGACAAACTGGCTGTCCAGCCTGGCCCGGCGCGAGTTCCGCAAGGCCCGCCGGGAAATCGGCAATATCAACGCCGACCTGCAGGAGAACATTTCCGGGGTGCGCGAGATGCAGGCCTTCGTACGGGAAGGGGCCTCGTCGGAGTCCTTCCGGGAGGTGAACGCGGCCAACCGTGATGCCAACATCTCCGCCGTAAGCTACACCTCCGCGCTCAGTCCCACCCTGGAGGCCTTCGGCTTCCTGGGCCTGACCGTGGCCACGCTGGCCGGCGGCCTCCTTCTGCTCAACGGCGGCACGCTGGGCGGCCAGGCCGTGACCCTCGGCCTGGTCATCACCTACATCAACCTGGTGCAGCGCCTCAACCAGCCGATCGGCCAAATCGCGGTCATGTGGACCAATGTGCAGAGCGCCATCGCCGGGTCGGAGCGCATCTTCGAACTGCTGGACGAGGAGCCGGAGATCCAGGATCCGCCGCAGCCCGTGGCCGTGAATCGTCTAAGGGGCCGGGTGGAGTTTCACCACGTCAGCTTCCACTACAACCCAGACGAGCCCGTGCTGGACCGGATTTCCCTGATCGCCCGGCCGGGCGAGACCGTCGCGATTGTGGGCCCGACCGGAGCTGGCAAGACCACCATCCTGAACCTGATTCCCCGTTTCTACGACCCCATTTCCGGTTCCGTCAAGATCGACGGCGTCGACGTCCGGCAGATGCGCCGGTCCGATCTGCGCAGCAACATCGGCATGGTGTTGCAGGACACCTTCCTGTTCAACGACACCATCATGAACAACATCCGCTTCAGCCGGGAGGGCGCCACCGACGCGGAGGTGCGCGGCGTGGCGGAACTATCCTACGCCGACGAATTCATCCGACGCCTGGAGGATGGCTACGAAACGGTGCTGGGCGAGCGCGGTAGCGGCCTGAGCCAGGGCCAGCGCCAACTGCTCTCCATCACCCGCGCCATCCTGGCCGATCCCCGCATCCTGATCCTGGACGAAGCCACCTCCTCGGTGGACACCCGCACCGAGCTGTTGATTCAGGGGGCACTGGAGGCACTGATGCGCGGGCGCACCAGCTTCGTGGTGGCCCACCGACTCTCCACCATCCGCAACGCGGACCAAGTCCTCATGATGCAGGACGGCCGCATCATCGAGAAGGGCACCCACACGGAGCTACTGGCCCAAGGCGGTGCCTATCACGCGCTCTACATGAGTCAGTACCAGGCACTGGAGGACGAAGTTCCAGCCTGAGTCCAGAACCACAACACTTGCTAGTCTCTTCTCATCAAACCCGCCACCACACGTAATCAGCCCATAGGGCCCCGAACACAAATGCGTTATCTGGAGACCTTGACCGTCAAGGGTTTCCTCTCAATCCGAAACAAGACGCTTAACCTCGCTAGCCTAAACGTCCTTATCGGCGCAAACGGGGCGGGAAAGTCGAACCTGATTCAGGTCTTTCACCTGTTGCAAAACATAGTCGCAGGCAAGTTGCAACTATACATAGGCAAGAAAGGCGGCGCGGACCAGATCTTGCATTACGGATCGCAACAGACGACTGCCCTCGAGGTCAACCTGGTTTTCAAGGAAGGACCTCGTGTCAACGAATACATGGTGCGGTTGGTACCTACGGATAGGGACACCTTGGTGTTCGAACAGGAGGCCGTAACATTCCAAAACATGCAGGAGTTCCAAACCCCCGTCAAGCAATCTTTCGGATCGGGCCACGCAGAATCACAACTGGATGATGTCAGCCGCGTCATTTCGAAATGGCTAAGGGCCCGATTGAACAACATACATGTTTATCAGTTCAATGACACCAGCCCAACTTCCCGAATTCGGAAGTCATGTGACATTGAAGACAACCGAACGCTGCACCATGACGGCAGAAACCTGAGCGCTTACCTGTACCTTCTGGAACAGAACTACCTTTCCAATTTCAAACGCATCGAGCGCGCTGTGCGTCGCATTGCACCATTCTTCGATAAATTCAGTCTTGGCCCATCGCGCCTCAACCCCAACGTGATCCAGCTTGAGTGGACGGACATCCACAACGAAACACATTTCGGCGCCTCCGCGCTGCCTGATGGGCTGTTGCGTTTCATTTGCCTAGCCACCGTGCTCAATCAACCCCATCTGTCGACACTCGTAGTCCTGGACGAACCGGAACTCGGTTTGCACCCGGCCGCCATCACTTACTTGGCCGAGTTGTTGCGAACGCGCGCCCAAGAGTGCCAAATCCTGGCTGCAACCCAGTCAGTTACATTGGTGAACCAACTAGTAGTGCAACGAAACTTGATGGC
>JAAXGZ010000116.1 GCA_012271135.1 Caldilineales bacterium
GACGGCTGGACCGTCCTGCCGTTCAACCGGTGGGCCTTGAACTCGGTGCGCATTTCGGCCTTGGCCATCGCCGGCTCGGTCATCTCCAGTGCCATTGTCGGATTTGGGTTCGGCCGAATCCGCTTCCCTGGCCGCGACGCCCTGTTCCTGCTGGTGCTGGCCACCATGATGTTGCCGTTCCCCTCGGTCATCGTCCCGCTGTTCCTGTTGTTCAAGCGCATTGGCTGGATCGACACGATCCTGCCCCTCACGGTACCCACGTTCTTTGGCGCCAACGCATTCTTCATATTTCTGCTCAGGCAGTTCTTCCGGACCTTGCCGCTCGACTTGGACGATGCGGCCCGGGTTGACGGGTGCAACACGTTCCAGGTGTTCCTGCGCATTTGCCTGCCCCTGATCCGCCCGGCACTCGGAATCATCTTCGTGTTCTCCTTCATGCACAACTGGAACGACTTCCTGGGACCACTGATCTTCCTGTCCCACACGACCAAGTACACGTTGGCGCTGGGATTGCGCTATTTCCAGAGCCAGTACCGGGTGGAATGGGCTTTGATGATGGCCGTCTCCCTGATTATCCTGACTCCCAACATCGTGCTGTTTTTCCTCGCCCAGAAGTACTATATCCAAGGCATTGTCGTGAGCGGGGTCAAGGGCTGAGATCCATGTGGTGCCCCGTGTTCAACTCCGTTCCTGGCTCGAACCAGCACTAACAGCCCTGAAACATCGCTGGACGCGGCGAGTGCCTTGGGGACGGACCTTGGTCTGTGCCATACTGACCAAATTCCCGCTGTATCCTTGGTGGTTCAGGGATTGGACATTGGCCTCCGAGTGCCTGAACCTAGCCTTCGAACGGCATCTGACCGAAGATTAGGCTGCCGGTTGGCGGGAATGCACGCGGGGCAGGTGGCGACCGCGTCGAGTTTGATTCGGCAGCCGCGGACATGCGAGCTTCGACACTGGACCCGCACCAGTTTTCCCTCCCACAAGGAACCTCTTCATGCCCAAGGACATAAGCTTTGACCTTACTGGCCAGGTCATGATCGTGACCGGAGCCGGCAAGGGCATTGGCAAGGCCATTGCCGAGACGGCGGCGCGCTTCGGCGCTGACGTGGCTCTCGGGAGCCGCACCGTAGCCGAGTGCGAAGCCACTGCGGATGTCTGTCGCGGTTTGGGCCGCAACGCCTATGCCGCCCACCTCGATGTGGCCTCCCTCAACAGCATCAACTCATTTGCCGCGGGCGTGGTCGAACATTTCGGACGGATCGACTCGCTCGTCAACAACGCGGGCTACAACGTTCCCAAGCCGGCCCTGGAGTATTCCGAGGAAGAGTTCGATCAGATTTCCGATATCAACTTCAAGGGTGCCTACTTCATGTCCACCGCCGTGGCGGCCCATCTAATCGAGGCCGGCCGCTCCGGCAGCATCATCACAATCAGCTCCCAGGTCGGTGTTGTGGGCGGTCCCCTGCGCTCCATCTACGCCGCGGCCAAGGGTGCGGCTGGTCAGTTCACGCGGTCCCTGGCCCTGGAGTGGGCGGCGAACGACATCACCGTCAATGCCGTGGCTCCCACGTTCACCCGGACGCCGTTGCTGGAGGCCTCCATGGCCAAGAGCCCGGAGTTTGCCAAGAACCTGGAACGGGTTCCCATGGGACGCATCGCGGAGCCGGAGGAAATAGCCGGTGCCGTGGTATTCCTGGCCTCGTCGGCGGCGCGCATGGTGACCGGTCAGGTACTGTGCGTGGACGGCGGCTACACCGCGATCTGACATCTCCCGGTCCCAATCTCATATAGGGACCACCCAACAGGAAACTCAATATGGCGGACATGCTGCGTGCGGCGGTCATCGGTGCCGGGGGCATTGCGTCCCAGCACATCGGCGGCTACCTGGACTGTGGACGCTACGAAGTGGTGGCGCTGGCGGACTTGGAGCCGGATGCCATGCAGGAAAAGAACGACGCTTTTGGCATCACCCCGGCCCACTACCAGGATGGCCGCCAAATGATGGCGGAGGTGCAACCGGATGTGGTGTCAATCTGCACCTGGCATGCCGGCCACTCCGAATGGACCATTGCGGCCGCGGTCCACAAACCCAAGGCGATTCTGTGCGAAAAGCCTATGGCCGATACGGTGGGGCATGCGGAACAGATGCTGATTGCCTGCGAGCGCAACGGCGTGAAGCTGGCCATCGGCCACCAGCGACGCTTCCTCCCCGCCTACACCCTGGCCCGGGAGTTCATCGCCGAGGGTCGTATCGGACAGGTTCAACTGGTGCAGAGCTTTGGTGGCGACGGCCTGCCGAACTTCGCCTCCCATCAAACGGATATGTACCGCTACCTGCTCAACG
The DNA here is from genome assembly GCA_012271135.1 of Caldilineales bacterium. Classification (GTDB taxonomy): domain Bacteria; phylum Chloroflexota; class Anaerolineae; order Caldilineales; family Caldilineaceae; genus Bin34. Next base: position 2,348 of record JAAXGZ010000116.1, read on the forward strand.
ACGACGAGTGCGAGTGGGTAATGGGCAATGTGGAGCGCAAGACGGACCAGTACGAGCGCAACACGCGCATTGAGGATCGGGCGGTTGGCACGTTCGGTTTTAAGGGCGGTGCCCAGGCCCTGCTCCTGAGCGACGTGCTACCGTTCTTCTTCCAGGGCGCGCGCATCTATGGCACGGACGGCATGATTCACCTCACGACCAGTGACCTGAAGCTGCTCAACCACGAAACCAAGGGAGCCTGGGAAGAGCATATGCCGGAAGGCAGGTTCCACTCCGTAAGGGAATTGGGCCCGCGCTTCGAGTGGCTGGAGGGCGGCGCGGCACAGGCCGACGGCGTCGCCGACTGGGTGGAGGGTGCCGAACCCTACCGCAGCACCGGAGTGGACGGCTACAAGGCCCTGCAGATGGTGCATGCGGTCTACGAGTCGGCGCGCTTGCACGAGCGGGTGGCGCTGCCACTCCAGACGCGGGTCAGCCCGCTGGACCTGATGGTCGAATCGGGACATCTCGTTCCGGAACGGCCCGGTCGCTACGACATTCGGGTTGGCCGCCTGCGCGGCGAGAAGATGATCTCGGACAACGAGGGAGCGGAAGGCTGAAATGGACAGGATGCGAGTGGCACAGGTCGGTACTCGGCACGGACATGCGGCAGGCAAGCTGCGCGCCATGCTGGACAGCTCCGAGGTGGAGGTGGTCGGCGTCTACGAGCCGGATAAGGCACAACGCGCCGAAGTGGCCTCGGCAGCTCCCTGGAACGGGATTGAGTGGTTTGAATCAATGGAAGGCATCCTCGCCGACGACAGCATCGTGCTGGTCGCCTCCGAAGGAGCCAACATCGAGAGCCTGGACCAAACCGAAGCCTTGGTTGATGCCGGCAAGCACGTCTGGTACGACAAGCCGGCGGGCCAGAACTGGGAGCAGTGGCAGCACGTGGTGGCAACGGCGCGCGGCCAGGGCACGCAGTTGCAGATGGGATACATGTTCCGCTACCACGAAGGCTTCTGCCAGGTCGCGGACTGGGTCCGCAGCGGTTTCCTGGGGGATGTGTATGGCCTGCGGGCACACATGTCCACCAATGTGGGGGAGGAACAGCGGCACCGGGTCGGGGTACATCCGGGCGGCATGTTCTACGACCTAGCCAGCCACATGCTGGACCAGATCGTCTGGATGTTGGGGCGGCCGATTGAAACAACCGGTTTCTTCCGCAACCACACGGGCATTGTGCCGGAGTTTATGGATAACACAGTGGGGGTCTTCGAGTTTGAGAAGGCTCTGGTGGTCATCGACATAGCGGCTATGGAGGTGCGCCCGCCGGCCCGCCGTTTCGAGGTGTACGGCACACAGGGCAGCGCCACCATTACGGAACCTTTCGAGCCCGCCACCAACATTCGACTGTGTCTGACCGCCGCGGCCGGGGGCTACGCGGAAGGCGAGCAGAACGTGCCGGTCAATCCGCAGAGCCGCCAGTCCCTGTATGAACTGGAACTGGCTTCCCTGCTGGGGGTCATCCGAGGTGAACATCCGCCCAATCGCTCCCTGGATCATGAGTTGCTCGTGCAGGAGACACTGATACGGATCTGCGGCAACCTGTAGGTCGCAAGGAAAGCCGGTTCACGGGAGAGGATGCGATGTCCACCAGCCTGCGTCTTGCCATCGTCGGTTGCGGCGGCATGGGCCATCGTCACCTCATGGGGCTGGTGGAACTGCAGCGGCAGGGTCTGCTCACCCTGGATCTGGTGGCGGCCTGCGATCCAGTGGCGGAGAACGCGCAGTCGCTGGCCCGGCTGGCCAAGGCGGAGTTGGGGTCCGAACCGGTGCCGGTGTCCGATCTGGCATCGCTGGCCGCCCACGGTGTCCAGGCCATCGACATCACTTCGCCGCCTGCACTGCATCACCACCTGATCGCGGAAGCGGCGGCCATGGGCATTCACGTGATGACCGAGAAGCCCGTGGGCTTGACCGTGGCCTCGTCGCTTGAGATTTGCGAGACTGCCCGCAGTCATCCGGACATTGTGATCAGTGTGGCCGAGAACTACCGCCGGGATCCGATCAACCGGCTGGCGCGTGCCCTGCTGGATGCCGGTGCCATCGGGGCGCCGAGGCTGCTGCAGATGAACTCGGTGGGCGGCCAAAACACCATGCTGATTACCCTGTGGCGGCACATGCGTCGGCTGGGGGGCATTCTCGTTGACATGGGAGTGCACTACGGGGACATGCTGGAGTACCTGCTGGGGCCCGTGGTCTCCATGTACGGCCAGGTCCGCCTGCACGAAAAGGAGCGGGTGAACCTGGTGGGTAAGGCGGAAGGCGTTCTGGGCAATCCCGGCGGCTTCTACGCCAAGTGGCAGGCCGCCATGCCGGAGCGCTTTGAGCCGGACGCCGAGGATGCCCTCTATGGCCTGTTGAACTTCGAGAGCGGTGCGGTGGCCCAGTACACCGAAGACCATGCCGGCTGGGGCCAACCGCTCTGGGAGCGCACCATCTTCGGCTCCGAAGGTTCGATGGACCTGACGGAGGATCGGCACGGCCAGCCCTTGACGGTGCATCGCACGGACGGACACGGTGCAGCCGGTGCGGCGGTCCTGGACTTGGTTCCCGACTTCCGGCTCGACCCGTTGACTGCCCAGCTGTTCGGCCGCGACCGGCTTTGGACCTACGAGATGGACTTCACGTTCGTCGATCGCAAGCTGCTGGCCTTGGAGTATGCGGAACTGGCCCACGCCGTGGAGACCGGCCAGGCGGTGGAGGTTGATGCCATGCAGGGCACGCGGGCCGTGGCCGTGATCTACGGCCTGCTCGAGTCCGCAGTGGAGGGCAGGCTGGTTACGATGGACGCGGTGCTGTCCGGTGAGGTGTCGGGATACCAACGGGAGATCAACGAGTCTCTCTGACGCGTCTGATCGTTAGGTCCGTTTTTTGAGGGCACTGGCACACTACAGGTTGTCCAGAGGGGATACCCGAAAGCCCGTTTCCACAGCCCGAGGGACACTCCAAGCCTCAGGCGGTCCGTTTTACCACGACAAACATGGCGTTGTCGTCCGGTCTAATCGCCAGTACTGTTTCCATTAAGCGGCGGTTCAAATTATCGCTATGACGACTCTTCCCGCGTGGATGTCGAAACGTCGGGTCTGAAGGCGAGGCACCGAAAGTAGTCGTCAATGCGCCGGTAGTCCGACTCGTTCGAATCCATGAAGTCCTCCAGCCTCTGAAGGACTTCGTCCTGGACCTCGGCTTCTGACATGTCGGCAAACTCGTCCTTGGACAGAATCTGCTTCTCGTAGACCCTATGCCAACCATAACTTCGGTTTTCAATTCGGTACTTGTCCGGCTCCAGTCTGTCTATCGGCGTATCTTCCATGAAATGCATCAGCTGGTCCAGAGGGGAAGGATTCTCTCGATCCTCTCTGGGGTGGTAGAGGTAGAAACCCACCCAGACATCACGATTTGTGAAGGTCATACCCCAATTGAGAAATCTGCTTTCGCCGCCCAGGAGACGCGAGAGCTCCGTCAGTCCCCTGTCTGTCCAGTTCAGCCAATAACTTCCCTGAGTGACATTGTGGGTCGACCAGGTCTCGCAGCCTCGGCTCTGCAAGTAGTTTCTCACCGCCCTTCGCAGCTGCTTTGGATCCTGTCTGGATTCCTGTACCAGCCTGACAAGCGCGTCGCGGTACTCGGCTCGGTCCGCCGGCACCTTCCCTCCGACGCTGTCTGCTCCATCCTTTTCTAGGAGTCGGAGGAGCTTCTCCAGTATGGGGCGATGGACGTTGAGCAGAGCCATGGTGTCCCCGTCTTCCGTGAAACCAAATTGTCTTTCAAGCAATTCACGGTACTGTCGGAAAAGGCCCCTACGCTGTCAGAGCGGAACTCTCCATCCTCGTGGAGTGAACCGATGGCTTGATGGACGGACTTCCAACCAACTTGGGCAATGTCCGGACAGTCCACATCTCCGGCCGGCCAAGTCGTCAATAGGACGCTTTTCACCGTGTGGTTCTTGTACTTGCCGCGTAGCGTCTCGTGGTACCGCTTGACTTGGCCGAAGTGGTCGGAAGTTGTCGGTCCCGTCTTGTTCTCGATAGCAAACAAACACCGCTCTTTCTTAAAGAAGACCGTGACATCGACATAGTCCAGCTCTCGTTCGACACGGACGTTCGCGGCCTCGAGGTTGACTGTGGGAAGAGGCTCTCCTTTTGCCGCTCTGAACTGTTCCTTGAGGTGGTCCACGAACCATTGCAGGAATCGACTATCGATACCGTGGGTTTCGGCAGGTTGAAGCAGCCAAGCTAGCACGTTGCTGTGGCGTATCTCGTAATCCGCATACCGGAGAATATCAAACGTGTTGAATTCCCTTTGCAGGGACTCCCGATGGTATTCTCGGAACCTGGGATCATTGATCAGTTCCCGCAGTTCGCCTTCCACGCGTCTACCCTCCTCCGATGCGGATATGGTCCCGTAACACGTTGACAAATGTACCACTCGCTTCCTTCGTGATGGGATGGCAGGGCAATCGTCAGGCGCTGGTATCTGACAGGGATGCGAGGTTCGTCTTCCATCAGGGCATTGACCAAGTCGTCACTGGGCTATGAGAAGCTCCAATGTGCTGGCTGAGCCCGCGAACCAGCCCTGGGGGCGCGATGGAAATCGAAGTCACCAACTACCACTGCGGAGAGAATGCATGATTACCGCTGAACCGATCCACTCCGGCGAACATCTGGCGGAGATCATGAACGAGTTGGGGATCACCCAGTACCACCTGGCCAAGACGATGGGAGTGCCCTCGATACGCATCCACGATATCGTCCATTGCCGCAGGTCCATTACAGCGGACACAGCACTGCGCCTCGGACAGGCTCTGGGAATGACTCCCGACTTCTGGTTGAATCTTCAGCGGATGTACGACCTGGATCTGGCCCGGACCACGACCGCTACAAGCACCATTGAACCGTTGGTCGAGGTGTCTGTCTGAGATCGCCGGGACGTTCCCTGATACAGTCCCAGCCGCGCAGGCGGTGCATCTGGGTCGGATCGGTCTGCCAGGGCTTGGGCCACAAAGATCCCGACTGTGCAGTTCCCGATACGCCCCACCGTCTCCGAATATGGCCGTCCCATCCCGGTCGAGTGCACGCCCTTCTTCAGGGATCCCGCCTCTTCCACCGATCAGGAACCTCTGCGAAGCGCCCAGGGGGTCAACCACATAGGCCCGGAGGGCATCCCGAACTACGTCCGGTGATCAGACGGTCCCCATCGGCAGGTGCTGGAAGCCTTAGGGATTGGCTTCGCCTTGGGACTCGGCCAGTTGCCAGCGGCTCTTGCGGGCTGTCGTGCTGAGGAGCTCCTCAATGTAGGCGCGTCTTTCGCATGGAGACACCGCCTGCAACCGCTGCGCCATGGCCCCCAAGTGATCGGGCCAGGCGACCAAGAGACTCCCGCGGCCTATGAACAAGGTGACTGGGAGGCCAAGTCTCTGACTACCACTGCAACGAGAAGTCATGGGGTGGGTTGCAGGAGACTGATTCAGCCCCCGAAGTTCCGCCATGTTTGCCGACTGCCTCGTCCGGATCACACCCCTGCCGTTGATTGCCGACGGACCAAACTGCCGCCGCATCACCCCCATTGTGTACCATGCAAATGAAGTACGATTATCCGTCGGCAACACTCTCTGTTTGCCCAAGGCTGCAACCATGGCCAAGAAAGCGAAAGCGCATCATATCGTTCCCCATCCCGACGGAGGCTGGAGTATCAAAAGGGCCGGGAGGCCGAATCTCACCGGCCACTTCGACACCAAGCAGGAAGCCGTCGCCGCCGGCAGGCGGATCAGTCGGGAGCAAAACACCGAACTCGTGATCCACGGCCTGGCGGGAATGTACCAGGGCAAGGTGGAAATCCGCGGGGACATCGTTTCCGCCCCGGACACCGCCGATGCCTATTGCGCGGACCGAGCGGCGCCTGCGTGATCCTGCTCGATACCCATGTGGCCCATTGGTTCACAATCAACGATCCCCGCTTGGGACGGAGAGCGTGGAACAAGATCCAGAACGCCTTCGAGACGGACACGGTGGCCTTGTCGTCATTTACCGTCTGGGATGCAGGCTATCAAGTGAAGCGCGGCAGGGTGTTGTTCCCCGACGGCCTAACCATCGCCCAGTGGTGGGATGGATTGTTGGCACAGGGCGTGACGGAACTCGTTGCCAACAGCGCCATCCTGTTTCGTGCCTTTGAGTTGGCATGGGCCGAAAATGATCCGGCCGACCGCATCATTGTGGCCACGGCTCTGCACCACAACATCGAACTGGTTACGGCCGACCGGAACATGCTGGATTGGAATTGCGCCGATCTGAAAACCCTGAATGCCCGAAAGTAACCGCAACGGGCACCCCTTCGTCTGCCTTTCGCGCGAGAGGTCAGGCGCAGGCTTGGCCTGGGCACCGCCGTTGCGTTTTTGGTGAGCCATCGACAGGCCGCGGTTGCCTGCGGACGTGTGGACGCGCCGCCGGGTCCCGGGGGACAACCTCGGCCCTCGCGTACACCGCCTGCGCCATCCAGCGCGTGGTCGCCTCCTGCGGCAGTCTGACGGGCCCCGGGATCTGGCTTGTGCTGCGCTGAAATCCCGGTGCCGACCAGACCAAGGTCGCCCCCCGCCGGGTGAAACCGGCGAGCCTGACCGGCACGCGCTGGGCCATCAAGGCCCGATCCGGGACGGCAAGCAGCTACGAGGGCCACATCTGGCAGGGCTGGCATCATCACTTGTCCGTCAGGGCAAAAACTGAATCTTTATCGCCTGCCTTGATCTCAACAGGTCAATCCCTTCCAGGTAGTCGGCCAACGGCAATCGGTGGGTTGCCAACGGCTTCAGATCCAGTCGGCCATCCGCCACCAGCGACAAGGCTGTTTCCGCTGCTTTCCTGGTGTGCCGGTCATAGCCGATCAGGGCCAGTCCCTTGCGGTATTCAGGCAGGCCGAACTGGACAGGGTCCCGCAGGACTCCGAATACATGAACATACTTCGAGCACAGCGCCATCAGATGCTGTAAGGCCGGTGCGAGGCCCGTGCAGTCGATGCCGGTGGTCCAAAGATCGCCCCGATCGAGCAGGCTGAGTATTTCCGGATCATCCGGGGCAAATACTTTGGCCGCACCCAAGCGCGCGGCCATGTCGCGGCGGGCCGGCAACGGGTCGAGCGCCATCACGTCGGAGGCACCGTGCACTTGCGCCAACTGGACGGCAATCAGTCCGGCCGGTCCCAGGCCACAGATAATCACGCGGCAATCCCGCACCGCGTTAAACCCGTTCAGTTGGTCGAACGAAGCCTGGACACACATCGCCAGTTCCAGGGAGGCGCACTCCCGCGGTTCCAGTTCGTCCGGCAGCGCAATCAGGTGGGCCTCTTCGAACGGCACGTACTGGGCATAGCACCCTTGGCGGACCTTGCCCGGATCGCGCCACGCGGCGACCTTCATGCCGGTGTCGAACCCTTCGACACCGGGCCCGGTGGCCGCGACCACGCCAGCCATCTCATGCCCCGGCTGACCTATCGGATACGGGTATTCGATGGTACCGCCGGGAAACATCGGTTCGTTGCCCAGGATGTGCAAGTCCCACTGCGGACAGGTGTTGACCGCTTCCACCCTGACCAGGACTTCCCCCGCGTCCGGGGTGGGCATCGGCGTTTCGATAAGGGCCGCCTCGCCGGGTCCCTTAATTTGGATGGCCTGCATTGTGTTTGTCATCGAGACGTTCCTTCCTGCGGCCGATGCCAACTGTTTGGGCGGTTAAGTCTTGCTGTCCGTTCGCGGAACGATTGGACTCAGGCCGCGGTGTCGATCAATTCCTCGTGCACCAGCCACTGCTGGACCCCGGCCCAGTCGTAGGTCACACCGAGTCCGGGTCCCTCCGGCACCGGGACGCAACCGTCTGCGTCGATGGTCTCGAGTTCGTCCTCATAGTCGCACGCATAGACCGGCGGACAGGCAATGTTGGTCAGCTTGGGATGCACCAGGCCCATTTCATAGAAGTTGGAGTTGCGCATGGTTGCCATGCAGTGCCTCTGTGCCGGCCCCGCAATGTGCAGTTCCACGTCCATGCCGTAGCCTTCCGCGGCGTGGGCAACCTTCATGACGCCGGTGATGCCGCCGTCGTACTCCGGGTCGGCTCGCCAGAAATCCGTGGCATTGGCCGCTGCCATGTCGGCATGGGCCTCCACCAGATGTACATGCTCACCTTGCAGGAGGGGTGTTTTGATCATGGATCGCAGTTTTCGGTGGGCATGCAGGGACACTCCGCCATCGCGCATCGGATCCTCGTACCAGTAGAAACCCTCCTCGTCGCAGGCCCGCCCCACGGCGAGTGTGTCCGCGAACGTGTCATATACGCAGCAGGGGTCCAGCATCAAGGCCATGCGGCCGCCCACTCGGCGGCCTACGGCCTTGACCGTCGCGATTTCGCGGTCAATGTCCGGGGCACCCCAGGGATGGATCTTGAACCCTTTATAGCCCAGTTCGAGACACTGCTCGGCGAAGTCGGCAAAGGCCTCCGGGCTGCTCAGGCCGTCCGGTTGACGGTCGGCGTGGTAGGTGCTGGCGTAGCAGGGCAGCCTTTCCCGGTAGCCACCCAGCAACTGGTAGATCGGAGCGTCGTGGAACTTGCCCGCCAGATCCCACAAGGCGATATCGATTGGTCCCATGCCCATGCGGTCGTTCTTGCGCAACAGCGATTTGGCCTGGCCGTAGAACCGCTCGCGCTGCAGGGCCGACTTGCCGACGAGGTACTCCACAAACATCAGGGCCTGCTCGAACGTAGCCGGCGCAATGCTCATGTACTCGCCGGTGATCCCAAGATCGGTGTGGATGCGCACCCCCAGCACCATGCGGTGGCCGGTACTGCCTGGTTCGTAGAAGTGCCCCATGGCGAAGCTGTGGTCCCGGCCCACGTTGGGGAACGGGATGCGGTACCGGGACAGTTGAACTGCGGAGATGGTCGGCGTGTCTTTCATGTCCTGCGTCCTTTGGTGATGTCACCGGTCTTTGGTTTTTCCTCAACCGGACACGGTCCAGTCCAGGATGACCCCAAGTACCGGTTCGCGTTTGGTCCGAATCAGGTCCCAGGCCTCTGCAGCCCGATCCACGGGAAAGCGATGGGTGATGAGTGGGAGGGTTTGCAACTGGCCCGTGGAAATCAGATGCCGTGTCCTGTCCATGCGTGGCCGGGTCCATCCGGAGACAGAGTGTAGGGACAGTTCCCCGTTCCGGAGGTCCTGGAGCGAAAAGAGGTCGTCGGTGCCGTGGAAACCGGCGGAGACAATCCGGCCGTCCCGGTTCATGCGGGGCAGGATGGCCTGGATGTGTTCGATCGAACCGACGGTGTCAACCAGAACATCCACGCCGTCGGGCAGAAAGTCGACCAGAGTCCCCTGCCAGTTGCCATCCACCTCATTGCAACAGAGGTGCAGGCCGTTTTCCGGGAAGTGCTGCATGCGATCCTCGTGACGGCCCAGCAATAGGATGCGCGCCCCGCGCAGGGCTAGCGTCTGCGCGGCCCACAGTCCGACCATGCCGTCACCCAGCACCACGGCTGCCTCTCCGGGAGCGACCGGGGTGCGGCTCCCGCAGTTGTAGCCGACCTGGGTCAGGACCATGCCTGCATAGGCCAGCGGTTGCGGTTGCGGTGGAAGCTTCCAGACACCTTCCCGGGGCGTGACGGACGGGGACAACTGTCCTCCGGAGGGATGGAACATTCCATTGACTTTGCCGCTGGCTGCAAAGACCATTTCACCCGGTGCCAAGTCCGTCACATGGCTGCCGACCTCTCGCACGATCCCCACTTTCTGGTAACCGGCCACCACGGGGAAGGGGTTCGGTGAACCGGGCCGCCAAGCCGTGTCCCCGGCAATGCGTTCGCCTCTCAGATAGGAGCCTTCGGTACCGTTGCTGATCCACGAATGGGTCACGTCGACCACTACGTCGCGAGGGTCGGGTTCGGGGCAATCCACATCCCGAACCTCCACGGTGTTGGCCGCGGGAAAGACGATGGCTTTGGCCTTCATCGCGGGCCTCCCGCCGTGGGCACGGCGTGCTCGGTTACCTGTCGGCTGGCGGAAGTGGGAAGGTCTCTCCGACTCGGGTTTCGCGGCTGGCCGACCGGTCCCGATCGAATGTCACATCGTTTGTGTCTCAGGGCTTTGAAGGGCCTTCGGTCCGATGTAGGTTCCCCAGATACTTTGCGGTGCCGACTACTGTGATCCACCATGGCCATCCTGCCTTCAGGGTTGGTCGGCGCGTTGCATTGACCTCGCCGGTTGGGCGGGGTAGCCCTCGCGCTTTCCTGTATCCCCAGTCTGAATGACGAAGTCGCGTCGGTCGCGATAGAGGCGTGCTCGATTCAGCACATAGTCCTGTCCGTCATCGAGGGCCACTGCCTCCCAGTGGGTCATGAGCCAGTACTTGCAGTCGCCGATGAACAAGTAGGTGTTCGGCCTGCCAAAGAAAGTGCCGGCAACGCCCTCCCCGGCGCGGAAGCGCGCACAGATCAGCTCGATCAGTTCTCCCTGACCATCCTTGCGGCTAAGGACGTACTCATGGGGCCACGTTTCCCGGAAGGTAACGGCTTCTCGCCACGGCGCGCGCCCGATCAACTCGGTGATCTTTAGGCATTCGAGCATTCTCATCGTCCTGTCGCTGACAAGAACTCGCCGTGGAAGCCTTGTGCTTGGTGTGTACAGGTTCTAACGGTAGAGGGACGGTTTCTCGAACTCGGGTATCGAAACCGGCTGGCCGGTTCTGACCGATTCAATGCAGGCTTCGACCACCACCATCGCCATGTATCCGTCCCAAGCAGAAGGGCCGGTTGGTTTTTCCGCTTCCAGGCTCGCCGCCCAGGCAACCAATTCATCCTGGTAGGCCGCGCCGAACCGGCCGGTGTACTCCGGGGCAATTGCCTGTCCGAGGGTTTCCCGGCTGCGGACGACAGGCGTGCCCACGGTGTGGCTGGCGACGACGCCGTCCTCGCAACTGATCTCGACATCGACTTCATAGCCGTAGCCGGCCTTGGTGTTGAACTCGAGCAGACCCAGGGCTCCGTTGCGGAACCGCACCTGAATCACACACAGGCGCGCCGTGCCCGGATCCTGGCCCGCATCCGGAACAGCCTGGCCGTACACCTCGACAATCTCGTCCTCCATCATCCAGCGCGCCGAATGGATGTCGTGCACCATGGAATTGGTGACGACATCCTCGATGGTGCGTGCATCGGGAAAGTGGGCATTGCGGTGGACGTTGCGGAAGAGTAGTCGCCGGCCATGACGCCCGGTGTCCATCTCCGCTTTGACTTCCACGTGGGCGCGGTCGTACTCCCGCATGAAGCCTACCTGGATCATGCGGTGTCCGATTCCGGTTTCGAGCTCAACCACCCTTTCAGCGTCCGGTACCGTTGTCGCCAACGGCTTTTCCAGAAACACGGGCTTGCCGGCCTCCAGGCATTCGATTGCCAGCTCGGCATGGAGTCCGTCCGGAGCCGCGACGAGCAGGGCATCCACCTCGGGGTGGCTGATGATGTCGCGGATTTGGTCGAACTGCAGGTCGACTCCGTGTCGGCGGGCCACCGCGGTGCGCAGATCGCCGTCAAGGTCCATTACGGCTTTCAGGACCGCACCCGATACCTGGCCACCGCCGAGGTTGCCGGCGTGATGGCCCCCCATGGTGCCAATTCCAATCACGCCAACCCTGATAGGCACATCCATAGGTCAATCCTTTGTGTGCTGGGTGTTCGCAGCCAACCCAAGAATGTTCCTAACCTTACCAACCGGAACCGGGTTGCCAAACCCGGTATGGGGCCACAGCCCGTGCGTCAGGGATCGCCTGCGTTTGTTCGGTCGCAGCACGGCTCCTGGTCCAGTCCAGCCGGGGACGGATGGGCTTCGGCCGGCAACCTCATTGCGTATCCAGAGGGAAGATGGGACGCGGGAGGTTCCGATAGTCAAATCGCTGTAGGTTGGCCGTGCACAGGCCGGCCGTGTCCATCTCGATGATCCGGGTGGCGATGGGCAGGTATGCGGCCCGGTAGGCCACCGCCGCCTTAACGGCAATCATCTTCTGCTCCTCGGGCACGACACCCATGCCGCGCAGCTGGACCAAGTCGAACGGCGGCGTTTTGCGGCTGTTGAGGATGATGTTCACGCCGCCCGACCTAAGCAGGGCAGAGTTGCCCATTTCAAGCGTGTCGCCGTAGAACGCGGCGAAGTGGTTCTGTTTGCGCTCGCAAGGGTAGCGTCCGTCGGAAAGTGTCCTGACGGTGCCTGTAACGGTGAGCGGTGAGCCGTGGAAATCGTCGGTCTTGCCGCCAATGGGAATGGTGACGCTGGCTCCCAGGCCTGCCTGCCAGCATTCCTGCACTGCCTCCGCATCGGCGATGACCACCGTGCCTTCCTGCACGTCGACGGCCAACATGGCTTTCAGGGCATCGGTGCCGTCTCCCGGGGTTCCTCCTCCGATGTTGTCGGCCGAGTCGACCAGAATCACCGGACCATCGGGCGTTCGCAATGCCTCGCGTACCGCTTCATCCGGCGGAAGGGCCTGAAACACGACGGCCGACCTGTGGTCCATGAGGGTTTCTTCGAGTTCGGTCGCCAAGTCCCGGGCGAGGTCCGGGGCATCGTTGGTGTGTACAAACACTGAGGCACCGGTCCATGGAGTGTCCGCGTAGGCAAACCCGCCGAAGACGCTGACGGCGATGACCCGGTCGTCGGCCTTCATGGCGCGGACCTTTTCATGCACGGCCCGCAAGGGCAGATCCGAAGTGTCGGTGACCTGTGGCGCTAAGAGACAGGGAATGTTGCGGACTGCCGTTGTCGGCCGCAGTCGACCGGTCAACAGGCCTTCCAGGACTGCCACGGCTTCCATGCCCTTGGCACGGAGATCCATATGTGGAGTGGTGTCGTAGCCCAGCAGGATGTCGGCCTGTTCCGCCAGGGCAGGACTGATGTTGCCGTGCATGTCCAGTTCCACAATCATGGGAACGTCCGTCCCCACGATGGATCGGACCGCCTCGGCAATGTCCGTCTCCGCATCCAGGGTTGTCTCGGAGACCATGGCCCCGTGTAGGTGAAGCAAGATGCCGTCCAGAGGCATGGCGGTCCGGGTGCGGGTGCACATTTCGGTCTTGAGGGCCTCGTAGGCGGACACCGTCACGGTTCCGGCGGGCATGGCTGCTGCATAGAAGGTGGGAATGGGTGTCCAACCTCTGTTCTCCGAACCGTCGATCATCCCACCGACTCCGGTTTGGGTTCCCCGCAGGCTGGAGAGCAGGTCGGATCCGGCATGCCATGTGGTCCGGAAATCCTCCAAGGTGGTCGGCGTGGGGGCAAACGTATGGGTTTCGTGCAGCAGTCCGCCGACCGCGATGCGGTAGGTCATTGTGGAATCTCTCTTGGATGCTTCAGCCGGCTGATGTAGGTTCGGATCTGTTGTGGGTGTTCACGGCACAACCATTGGCAAGGCACCGCTTGAGCCAACCAATGTATTCGGCCTCGTTCGGAAATCCATCCGTATCGGTATCTGGCGGGGCAGCTGGCCAATGCACGATGGACGCTGGAACAGAACGCTGGATTCTACGTTAAGGAAACTTCGCCAAGTCCTTGGAGCGGCTCCGTCAGGCCTGTGCTCTCGAGTCCTATACCGAATTGGAACGAGCAGGGCTGGTACAGACGTTTATCTTTGCCTTCGAGATGGCTTGGAAGACGCTGAAGGATCTGTTGTCTGCGGATGGCCTGACGGAACACAGTCCCAGAGGCACACTCAGGCAGAGCCCGCCAACAGGCGGTATCTGGCGGATGACGACTGTGAAGACCTGTTGGATGCGTTGGACAAGCGCGATCTGTTGTCGTACACATACGATGAGGAAGCGACCTTGCTGGTCGAGGACCCAATTAAGGGGAAGTACTTCCCAGCGTCGGAGGGTCTTGAGGCATCGTTGAAGACAAGGCTCAACCAATGAACGATGGCCTGAAGGAGTGTTACAGGGACAAGATCAGGCAGGTACTGGCTTCCCATCCGGAAGTTGAACGGGCGGTGTTGTTTGGATCGCGGGCTACGGGAACCTACAGGTCGGGTTCCGATGTGGACTTGGCCCTTGCGGGAGATGACTTGACCCACAACGATCTCGGGGCCATTGGTGCGGCCATGGAGGCCAAGACCGTGCCTCAGACGGTGGATCTGGTGTTGTGGAATGCCGTCGGTAACCGGGTGCTGGCGAACCATATCAAGAGCCGTGGAATTGAGTTCCATGTACGCAGGTAGTGGGCGAGCCCATGGTTTCCGGCATCAACGAGATACCATTGCCGACCTGCCGGTTGGTTGCCTTCCCGAGCAACCGTCGGGCTTGATGGACTTGAGACATGGTTGGACAGCTATCGGTTCCCGAATGCGGTGCCGGTACATTTCCAGCTCGCGGAGTTGGGTCTGGAGATTTCTTGCAACTTCGGCAATGCCCTCATCATTTGTGGCAGCAGCCACGAGGGAAGGTTGGCAGGAGTGGAACCGGCCCAGACCCCGAGCCGCGTCCCGTGGTGATTGGGCATCTCTGCGAGGAACTCCGGCCTGACAATGGCACGAGGCCGGCTTGTGCAGCGTCACCATGCATGTGGCGTGGAGTTCCGGGAATGCGTCACATGCCGGTGGGCCGGTTCACAAGCACAAAGACATCGAGTCGGTTTCTTTGACGAGGGCAGTGCCACCGGTACACGGACCCTTCAGTACATGTTTACTTGCGTGCGTCCTGTCGTTCCAAGGGACCCGACCAGGCAAGAATCTGTGTATCTCGCGTCAGCAAGACGTGTTCCTGCAATGCTGTGGAGACAATGATGCGATCCGCTGGATCACGATGGAAATCCCGCAAATGAAGTCCAAGACCGAAACCTGGTTGGTGATGCAGGATTCTTCCGGGACACCCTCAGCATGTGCATCCGAGGCTGTATCAACGAGATTGAAACAGGGCCGGCCATGTCCCTAACGAAGTGGCATCAGGGAATTCGGGCAACCAGATTTGCTGGCTTGTCATGACCCATTGGTCGGACACCGGACATGAGAACAACACATGCCTGACCCTCTTGCCCGAAGGAGGGCAGTCGAACCATTCCGATTCCAATTGCCTGTCCTCGTGGGAATCTCATAAGGTCCATGTCGGAGCTGGCTTGGAACCAAGTACTTCAACAGTCCTGTTGGCCGGCATAATTGGGGCTTCCGGCAGCTAGATAACCGTTACTGCGACCGTCGGAACTGTTACTGACCCAGAACGAGTAGAGGCTGCCCTGACGCAGCAGGAACCTGAACTGCACTGGCCGGCCGATTATGCCCGACAGGTCTCCATCATTTCTCCAGACCACTTCAGCCTTGGTGCTGTTCCCGATGACAGGACGGCATAGACTGGCCGCGAATGGCTGAATGACGTCTCCCTGCTCATCGACGACTTCAACCCTCAGTTCACCTGTTGGACAATCGACATTGACGAAGAGGCGACTGCCTGAGAACCGAACAGGCCGGGTGGACAGCACCCTTTGCTTCGGTCCTGAGTCCAAGGACG
Source organism: Caldilineales bacterium (assembly GCA_012271135.1). Lineage (GTDB taxonomy): Bacteria > Chloroflexota > Anaerolineae > Caldilineales > Caldilineaceae > Bin34. The sequence continues at coordinate 17,911 of JAAXGZ010000116.1, forward strand.
CAAATCCGTCCCTGCGCAGCGTGGCTAGGCCAGTGGCACCGCCGGCATACATCGCGTTGTCCTGTTCAAACCCGCCGGTTTCGCCGGGCTTCAGGACCGACCCCTGGCCGGAGAACGCGCCGAAATAGAACCAAAGCTCATCGTCCATCACCAGACAGAGGCCGCCTGCCGCGTGAATGTATCCGTAGTTCCAATCGCCCCAGTGGCGGCTGGATGCGATGAAAGCCTCCCGGTGGGGCCGGTGCCAGTGGAAGCCATCCCGGCTGTAGGCTAGCTGGATGTCGTTGATTTTGGGTCTGCCCAGACGTGCGGCGTCCGGGTTTTCAGATCCGTGGAAGATGGCCAAGGCCCCCAGCAAAATGCTTTCGTAGGCCACCGCATTGACATCGTAGAGTTGGGTCTTCAGGCCTAGGAACCGGTCGGGCCGATCCAACCGATCCGTACGCGCCCAGCGAACCTGTGCCCCGTCCTGCCAACGGGAAGCGGTCACGAAGTCCTCGTGTTCGTGGTAGGACCGCGCCCGTTGGTTCCAGCTCTCCCGGATGCTGAACACCCATCGGTCGAGAAAGGGATTGTGGAAGAAGCTGGAATTGTCCCCGCACTGCGAGGTGGCACCCAGGTCCCTCCAGTGAACCCCGTCCGGTGATCGATAGATGTGGCCAGCCTGTCCACCTGGCCGGCGCCAGTAGATGAACATCTTGTAGCGGGAGTCGGGTTCGGCGTTGGCATCCAGCCAGACCAAGGCTCCGTCCCGGCGATGGGACATCGGGTGGTGGATGACGGCATTGGTTCCGGGAACCACGTCCAAGTCGGGTCGGTGCCAGTCCAAACCGTCCTCGCTGATGGTCAGGGCTGTCCCGTCAAACCAGCCGGCTTGGTACCACAATTTGAACAGTCCATCCTTCGGGTCGTACCACGCGCCGTCGTTGAACGGGGCCGCCACCGGACAGTGGTCGTTGTTCAGCTCCAGGGAGGTTTGTGGCCACAGCACCGGCGAAGCCGGATGGAGGCGGGCTGCATGGTACGTGCGGCGAAGGGTGGAGTGCTCGATGAGGAAGTCGTCGACAAACAGTTGCCTGCCGGTATTGATGGGTAACACCTTCGGCGGGCTTGTCAGGTAGGGAACAGGCAGCGGATCGGAACCCGGGCCTATGTGTTCGGGCGGCCAGGGAGTTGGAAGACGGATGCCGTTGGGAAGTTCTGCGTGCATGAGTGTCTCCTTCGTCGTTGAGGCTTGTGATACCCCTAATGGCCCATTGGAGATTGACTTCAACTGTGGTGGCTTGTCATCTGTATGCCCGTCGTGCGTGTCCCGCAGCTGTCGAGTCGGGACCGGGTGTGTGAGCCGTGTTCGGTAGCTGGGAGGAAGGTCTTGGCGATGCAAGTTGGGCGAAGATCCAATCCGGTTCGGAATCCATGTTTCCAACTGTACTCGCCGAAGCACACGACAGCGCTTCGGATTCTGAAGCATTGAATCATGTCAGGAAGTGCGTTTGTGCTACGCTGAATCCGCCAATCGGTACCCAATTGCATATTCACAGGAGTGACACCCATGAGGTTGCTGAAGATCCTTGGCCTGTTGGCCGTCCTGATGGTTGCGCTGGCAGCGTGCGCCCCCGCCGCTGCACCGGCCGACACGGGCGACGACATGATGGCGGAGGAAGCATCGATGCTTCCGGACGATGCCGCCGACGAACAGGTGCTGCGCATTGCCACCGGCTCGACCGGAGCCAACAGCTTCACGTTCTACCCGATGTCGGGTGGTGGCGATCACCAGAGTTGGATGCCCCTGCTGTACGTGCCCCCGCTCTTCTTTGATGTGGACGGCAATCTGAGCTACGGCGTGTTCGACAGCGCGGTATCCAGTGAAGGCGACACGGTCTGGACCTTCACCGTGGATCCCCGGGCCCAGTGGTCGGACGGCACCCCCATTACGGCCCAGCAGGTGGTAGGCACCTGGAACCGCATGGCCGATCCCCTCACGGAGCACGGCCGCATTCCACAGTACATCGGCAACGTGCAGGGTTTCGCCGCGGCGCGCGCCGATGAGGCCGACACCGTTTCCGGCCTGGTGGCGCTCGACGACAGCACGGTGCAGGCGACCCTCGATGTGCCCGATTCCATTTTCCACTGGCGTATTGCCACCACGCACACGAATCCGATCAAGATCGACGACGTGACGGACGAGAACCTGAGCACCTTCTGGCTGCCCGAGAACGAACCCGCCGTCAGCGGTCCCTACATGCTCACCGAGTACGACCCGGATCTGGGCGTGGCCACGATGGAGCCCAACCCCAACTGGTGGATGGACGAGGGGCCGTACCTGGACCGCATTGAGTTCATGTTCGTGACGGACCAGAACACCGCAGCCACAATGGTGCAGAACAACCAGGTCAGCTTCGTCATGACCGGCCTGCCGCCGGCGCTCCGGGCTGCCCATCCCGACTACTTCCGGACGATCAAGTCCATCGGCTTCAATTCGTTCTGGATTACGGATCAGGTTGAGCCGACCAGCGATCCCAAGGTCCGGGAAGCCTTGTACTTGGCGGTCGACATGGAAGCGGTCCACAAGGCCGCCTTCCCCGAGGGCAACGCGGCTTTGCCGACCCAGCTCCTCGATCCCAACGTGAGCTGCTGGGATCCCGACAACAACTGGGGCGACGACTACGATCCCGAGGCGGCCCGGGCGGCCTTGGCGGAGTCCAGCTACGGCAGCGCCGAGAACCTGCCCAAGCTGCGGGTCACCCCCCGGGCCTCCGCGCCCACCCTGAATCGGGCCCTGGAGGCCGTCATGGAAATGTGGCGCCAGAACCTGGGCATCACGAACATTGAGTTCAAGACGCGTCCGGACGAATTCGGCGAGGATGCCGAACTGGTCAACCTGTCCCGTGACGATGTGGTCATCCGCTTCCCCGACGGCGCGACCTACGCCTGGGTGGGCATGCACAGCGGTGGTCCCATCGCCCGCGGTTCGATGCTCAAGGGCTACAACAATCCCGAGGTGGACGCCCTGATTGAGGCCGCCCAGGCCCTGTCGCCCGACGATCCGGGCCGGTGCGAGAACACCCGCGCCGCCCAGGAACTCTTCATGGCGGACCGTGTTGGCATGTTCTTCGGCATTCCCGAAGGCTACGGTAGCGTGGGCGAGGAAGTGGCCAACTTCGAGCGCGGGCCCGATGTGGGCCTGATTGCCCCCTGGCGCATCTACATGCGGGAGCAGTAACCCTCCCCATCCTTGCTGGTCAATCCCGGATGTGATTGAACCGCGTCCGGGATTGACCAACGAACTGTGTGTATTGCCTGGTATTGACTTGGTTCTGGGCCGGATCCCATGACCGTCTATTTGCTCACCCGCCTGGTGCGCTGGGGCAGCGGCCTGCTGCTCATCCTCTTTATTTCCTACGCCATGATGTTCTACGGCGCGGGGGATCCCATCAAGCGCATGTTCCTCGATCAGGAGCAGGGCAGCCTCGTGCTTGAGGAGGAGGTGCTGGAGGCGCTGCGCAAGAAGTACGGCATCGACCAGCCCTTCCCGGAACAGTTCCGGCGTTACCTCGCCAAACTGGCCGTCGGTGACTTGGGCTTTTCCATCCGGGAGAAGCGACCGGTCAACCGCATGGTGCAGGTCCGCCTGCCCATTTCGATGCAAATTGGTTTTGCCGCTGTCCTATTCATGGTGATTGTGGGCATTCCCCTGGGAGTGTGGGCGGCCCTGCACCACAACAGCGCGGTGGATCAGTTCATCGTTGGATTCATCGTGTTCATCAACGCGGTGCCCATCTTTGTCATCACCCCGCTCCTACTCTGGTTTCTGGTCGTGGTCGTCGGCATCATGGACGTGCCCTACGGCTGGAAGGGCCTGTTCCATGGCCAGGTGATCCTGCCCGTAATCGTGCTGAGTTTCGGTGCCATGCCGACCGTGATCCGGCAGACCCGCGCCGCGATGCTGGACACCCTGTCCCAGGACTACATCCGCACGGCACGGGCCAAGGGCCTGACCAGCCGCCTGGTGATCTTTCGGCATATGCTGCGGCCCGTTCTCATCCCGGTCCTGACCTCTGTGGGCCTGATCATGATCGGCCTGGTCAACGGTGCCCTGTTCATCGAACTCATCTTCAACATCCCCGGGTTTGGCCATATCGCCATCACGGCCCTGCGCACCGTCGACTATCCGGTGATCATGGCCACCGTGTTCATCGGGGCCCTGATCGTGATGGTGGGCAACATGCTGGTGGACCTGGCCTATCCCCTGCTGGATCCGCGCATTACCCGCTAGGCGACCACACCCATGGCTGCCACGGTTCCCAGCGACCGCTTGACATCCCTGTCCCAACCCGAGGAGGTGGCGCAGCGGAACCTCTGGAAGGAGGCCCTGCACCGGCTGTTCCTGAACCGCTTGGCGACCCTGGGGCTGATCGTGGTGGTTCTGTTCATCCTGGCGGGGTTGGCGGGGCCTTACATAACCCCTTACGACTTTCTGGAGCAGGAAATCGACAACGCCCTGGCCAAGCCGACCGTCCAGCATTGGCTGGGGACGGATGCCCTGGGCCGGGATATTCTGTCGCGCCTGTTGCACGGGGCGCGCACCGCTGCGTTCGTGGGCTTCTTCACCACCGCCATCTCCCTTTTCATCGGCATCGTGCTGGGCGGAATCGCCGGTTACGTACGGGGTTTGGCGGATGAATTCCTGATGTGGCTGACGGATGTGACCATGTCCGTGCCGGGCCTGCTGCTGGCCATGCTCATGAACACGGCGCTGAAGCGGCCGATTGCGGCCTGGTTCGACGACATGTACATGCAGACCAAGAACCCCTTCTACCTCGACACCCTGTGGCTGGACTTCGTGCTGGTATTCGGGGCGCTGGCCTTCATCAGCTGGCCCGGGTTCGCCAGGCTGCTGCGCGGCCAGGTGCTGTCGGTGCGCGAGACCCTCTATGTCGAGGCAGCGCGGGCCATTGGCGTTGACGAACGCCGCATCCTGACCCACTACATCATTCCCAACGCCATCGGTCCCATCATCGTGACCGTGACCGCCGGCGTGGGCGGGGCCATCACGCTGGAATCCGGGTTGAGCTTCCTGGGCATCGGCGTGCAGCCGCCCAATGCCAGTTGGGGTTCCATGCTGAGCGACAGCTTCAGCCTCTGGATTTCCTTCCCCCACCTGATGATCATTCCGGCGGCCACGATTGGGGTTATCGTATTCGCGTTCACCTTCCTCGGTGACGGGCTCAACGACGCCCTTAACCCGCGGCAGGTAATCAAGAAGTGATCCGGGCCGGCCGCCATCCCGACCCCAGACCAAGGAGCAATCCCGTGTTTGAACACCCCTGGAGCGGCGTCTTCGCCGCCACACTCTGTCCCTTCGAACCGCACTTCTTCGACATCGACGTTGAGGGACTGCAGGCCTATACCCGCTATCTGGCTTCGGTGCCCAACCTGAAGGGCCTGGTCTGCAACGGCCACACTGGCGAGGTCATGGGGCTGAGGCCGGAGGAAAGGGCCGAGGTCGTGCGGCTAATGAAGGAGGCCGCGGGCGACTGCAAGGTGATCTCGGGCATTTGCTGCGAAGGCAGTTTCGAGGCCATCGACCATACGGAGGCGGCCCGGGAGGCGGGGGCCGACGCCATTCTCCTGATGCCGGCACACCACTGGCTACGCTTCGGACGCACGTCGACCACTGCCGTGGGCTACTTTGAGGATGTGGCAGTGGCGACCGGCGTGCCCATCATCGTCCATCAATACCCCCAGTGGACCAAAGCCACCTACACGCTTGAGGAAATGCTGGCGCTCACGGACATCGATGAGGTCGTGGCCATCAAAATGGGGACCCGCGACATGTCGCGGCTGGGACACGAGCATCGGGTGCTCAAGGAGCACGCCCCCGACGTGCCGCTGTTGTCCTGCCACGATGAATACCTGTTGGCATCGCTCCTGGCCGGCGCGGACGGAGCCTTGGTCGGGTTTGCCGGTTTTGTTCCGGAACTGATCGTCGACCTGGTCCACGCGGCGCTGTCCGGCGACTACGAGCGCGCCTATGCCACCCAGGAGGTGGTGTACCGGCTGAACAAGGCGGTCTACCGGTTCGGCGAACCCTCTTCGGACGCCCATCAGCGCATGAAGATGGCGATGCACCTGCAGGGCCGCTTCCCCTCGACCACGGTTAGGCCTCCGCTGCGGCCGCTGGACGAGGCCAACATCCAGCGCATCCGGGATGACCTGGCGGAGTCCGGCTTCGATGAGTGGTACGGTGCCCGCGGGCTACTCCAGGAAGTTGACGCTTCGGTGCTGGCCGTAGGCTAATCGCGTCAGGGAAGGAAGCATCATGACTAAGGGAGACCGGCTGCCTGCCGAGTCCCGAACATTCCGGGACGAGGCCACGCAGGTGGAAATCAGGCAGATCACGTCGCATCCGTCGATCCACCACCAGCCGTTCTTCCTGGTGCCCGCCTATGACGATGCCATGCGCTGGACCCTGTTCACCTCGGGACGCGGGGGCGCGCCGCAGATATTTGTGGAGGATCGCGCTGCCGGCGACCTGGTGCAGCTCACGGACCGCGACGACGTGGCCGACTTTTCCATCCATCCGTCCCACGATGGGGACTGGATCTACTTCACCACCGGCAGCGGCGGCTGGCGCGTCCACACGGAGACGTTTGCCGAGGAGCAGCTGATCGACTTCACAGGCTTGGCCATGCGGGATGAGGGCATGGTGGCGGCCGCCATGGGCACGACCGCCCTTAGCCGCTGCGACCGTTATTGGGCCGTACGCTTCAAGGACGGAGACAAGGCCTGCATCGCGGTTGTCGATGTGGAAGCTGGAACCCGCGAGGTGATTCTGCGCCGGGACGATGTCTCCCACATGCAGTTTTGCCCCGACGATTCCGACCTGCTCTTCTACGCGGGGCCGCTCAAGGACCGCGTGTGGCTGATCCGGCGCGATGGAACCGGCAATCGTCGCCTCTACGAACGTTCGCCAAGCCAGTGGATAACCCACGAGGCCTGGATCCCGGGCACGCGGGAGGTGGGGTTCGTGGACTGGCCCAAGGGCATGCAGGCCGTGCACGTGGACACGGGTGCGGTGCGGCTTGTCACCTCCTTCAATGCCTGGCACGCGATCGCGTCGCCCGACGGACGGCGCATGGTGGCCGACACCAATTTCCCGGACATCGGCATCCAGGTGTTCGATCCGCTCGACGGCACCGGTGAGCCCAGTCTCTTGTGCCGGCCCCAGGCCAGCAGTCTGGGCGACCATTGGAATGGTCCGTTTCCCTACGAGGACGGTCCCATTGCCGTGTACGCGCCGCAGCACACCCATCCCCATCCGTCCTTCTCCCCGGATGGACGGCACGTGATTTACACCAGCGATGCGTCGGGCCATGCACAGGTGTACGAGGTGACCCTGCCGGCCTGATCACCTGTCCCATCCGGCAGCCCGGTCCGGCGGTTGCCTGAACAGCGGACCTAGCCCAATCCACGCCGGCCAGGGAGGCTTGCCGTGATGGCGCCCGACAGACCTGTTGATATCGCCGTGATTGGAGCGGGCAACCGCTCCTCGACCATCTACCAGGGCCTGTTCCAAAGCCTGCGCCCCTGGGTGAACGTGGTCGCCGTCTGTGATCCGGTCAAGGAGCACGCGGACCGCTACGCGGATGCAGTCGATGCACACGCGTTCTACGCCCTGGACGAACTGATTGGGGCCAACTTGGTGGAGGCGGCCCTGGTGGTGGCACCGATCGACGTGCACCACGCCATCTCCGTGACCCTGTCCCGGGCCGGTGTCCACCATCTGGTTGAGACCAGCATTGCCAGCACCCTGTGGCAGGCCCGCAACATGGTGCAGGTGGCGGACGAGCACGGGGTGAAGTTCCGGGTGGGCGAGAACTTCATTCGTTTCCACTTCGATCGCATTGCCAAGGAGATTGACAAAACCGGGTTTATAGGCCCTGTCGGCCGCATTCTTTGCCTGCACGACCATCCGGGGTACCACAACAACTCCCGGTGGCTGGCGTTCTACGGTGCCCACCCCGAGACGGCCCAGGCGATCAACCATCGCATGTCGGTGGAACCGCATTGGGAGGCCCCGCATCGGTACCACGAGGACGAAGGTTTCCGCTGCCACTTCTTCCGTTTTCCCGGCAACCGGCTGGTGACGGACCTGGCCGGGAACATCAAGGGCATGCTGGGCCGCTATCCGCGTCCCGGCTATACGGAGCTGGCGGGCACCCGCGGTGCGATTGTGCGGGCGGCCACAGAGCACTGGCACGGTGCGGGCGAGGTTCGCTGGTGTTCCGACGATGCGCTCAGAAACGGAGCGCGCCACGATCATGTGTTCCCGATAGAGCACGTGGTGGAGGACGACCAGTGGATCTGCGACCGGGTCGAGTTGCCCGGCGGACCGGTGGAGTTTCGCAATCCAAATCTCCTGGCCGTCTCCCATCCCAGGGCCTATTACCTGTCTTCGGTCGCGTCCCATGTAACGGACTTCGCCAACGAGGTGCGCGGCTCGGACCATTGCGAGTTCACCCCTGCGGATGCCGTCATGTCGATGGAGATGGAGGTGGGGTGCCGGGAGTCGATGCTGCGCAACGGCGAGGAGATTCCGCTGCCTCTGGTGGACCTGAACATCGAAGCCGAACGGCGGGTTTGGGATGAACTGCGGGCCAGGCACGGAGTGGATCCCCATGACGCGGAGGCAATGATGAGCATCATGGTCGCCCGGCCCTGACGGCTGCATGGTTCATCACCTGCCGTTCGACTGCGCGACGCGGCCCCAGATGAATTTCGGGCCGGGCATGGCGATGACGGGGTTGCGCTGCCCGGCCCGGAGCCGGCCGGACGCATGTTGAAATTGGGTTTGGCGGCCGTTGCCGGTCTCACCGCGGTCCTGTTGACACCGGTGGCCTGGCTGGCTTTGCGGCTTGCAGGGGCGGTGCCGATGCTGGCATTGGCAGCCGACATGCGTCTGTGGCGGCTGCACTTGGTCATGGGATTGTTTGGTCTTGCCGTGGCTTGGATCACCTCCCGACTCCTGCACAGCTTTGCCGAGAGGCTTTCGTTGCCGTGGATGATGGCCGGTGGCTATGCGGGCGCCGTACTGTCGTCGATGGTCTTCTTTCCGCTGGTCGCGTTGTTTTAGTTGGTGCCGCGCATCCGGCCGATCATCCGTGCCGCCAACTGTTTGCAGTCGCTTTCAACATTGGGCTCGACCAACTTGGCGTTGAAACCGCAACCGCTCACAAGGGGTACTGACATGAACGTTGACGTGCAGAGCCATGTGTTTCCGCGGGAGTACGCGGAGTTGTATGTCGATGCACCGGGATCGGTCACAGCCGAGCGCGCCGGCCCCTCCCGGTACCTGTTGCGATACGGCAGCACACAGGTATTCATGCTGGACCTCGAGGACTACTCGCCGGAACGCAAACTGGAGGCGATGGATGCAGCCGGGATCGATGTCTCGGTCCTGAGCGTGAACATTCCATCCCCTTCGCGCCTGCCTCCAGAACAGCGCCTTGCTGGAGCCCGGATTTGCAACGATTATCTTGCGGACCTGGTCGGATCGAGCCGGGGCCGGTTCGCGGCCATTGCCTCGCTACCGCTGCCGGATGTGGACGCGTCCCTGGTGGAACTCGACCGCGCAGTGCACAAGCTGGGCTTGCGCGGCGTATTTCTGTGCTCGCATCTGGACGGGGTGAACTTGGACGACCCCAGCCTCGAACCGTTCTACGCCGCCGTGGCCAACCTGCGGGTTCCGCTGGTCCTGCATCCGACCGTTCCCACCTGGGGCAGCCATGTCAAGGACCATTCCATGATCCCGATGGCCGCCTTCATGATGGATACGTCCTTCGCCATGCTGCGCCTGATTCTTGGGGGTGTGATGGAAAGGCACCCTGCGTTGCAGGTGGTACATCCCCACGTGGGCGGGGTGCTGCCCTATCTGATGGGCCGCGTTCAGGAACAGACTGAGGTCAAGCGGCGCGGCCGGGACCACATCAGGCAGTCGCCTGCCAACTACTATGAGCGCGTTTGGCTCGATTTGGTTACGCCATCAGCACAAGCTATGCGCTATGCCCTTGAGTTCGCGGGTCCCGAACGGTTGATGTTCGGAAGTGATCATCCTTGGGTATCCATCGAGATCATTCAGGACTACATGCATGAGGGTCTTGACCTTACGGAGGACCGGATGGCCGCGGTGCGCGGCGAAAATGCCGTTTCCCTGTTTGATCTCCGGCCTGCCCAAGTCGGCCAAGATCCCTAAACTTCTGAAAGGTATCCGCAATGTTCCTGAAACTGTTGTGGCTGTTGCTCGCAGGAGGTGCCGGCACGCTTGCCCGGTTCGGCACGGTTGCCTTGGCACAGCGGCTGTGGCCCCTGCACTGGTCCGTTGGCACGGCGGTCGCCAACGTGTTGGGGTGTCTGCTGGCAGGGCTTGTCTTCGGCTGGCTTCAGAAGCAGGACGTAGCCCATGAGGATGTGCGCTTGGTGGTGCTGGTGGGCTTCTGTGGAGCCTATACGACGTTTTCAGCGCTGGTGCTCGAGGCCGGACAGTTGCAGCAGGTGTCCGGCTGGCTGTCGGCACTCGGTTTGGTGGTCTTGCATCTTGTTCTGGGGGGTCTGGCGCTGACGGCGGCTTGGGGTGCCACGGTGCGCTGGGGCTGAAGTTGCCTTCTTCATGCTCCTTGCAGTCCGCCGGTACGAATCGCATTCAGCAGTTGCGGTCCACGCAGAATGGCGACCAGGGTGAAAGCCTCGGCAATGAAGCCCGTCAGCAATGTGGAGATGCCCAGAACCGCGCCTGTAAAGCCAAACGAAGGCAGGAGCAGAACCGACACCACAATCGCCGCCATGCGCGCAATAACACTGGGAGTGACTACTAGCGTTCGCCGTTCGACCAAGGTCACGCCCTGCATCCATGAACGGACGGCGACAACGGGGGAATAGGCGGCGAAAATCATTAAGGGTGCGATGCAGAGCGATGCCAGTTCCGGTTCCAGACCGATCCAATCCAGCAGGATTGTGTGTCGCAGCGGTGTCCAAAACAGAGTCATGGAGATGATCAGGGAGACCAATCCTGCCAGGGCATTGAAGTTGCGGATGGCACGACCCTGCGGATCCAGGTGCTGAAACGCGGAGGCCATGGTTCGGGTTTCGTTGAGCCAACGATACGGCCATTGGCCCAAGGCGTAGACCACGGCCAGGACCGCCAACCACAATTCGCCGTCGGCCTGCCGCGCGATGACCAGGTTGATTAGAGGACGAGTGAATTCCTGGACGAGGACCATGGTGCCAAGGGGCCAGAAGAAGCGTAGGAGGCGGCCGTAGGTCAACGGCCGGGTTTCCGACCGGGCATGAAGACGCGTGTGCCAGATGTCTCGCCTGTGCCGCCAGACACCGATGCCCGTCACCAGCAGTTCCGTCACGGCGGACGCATAAAGGGCCATGACAGGCAGGAGAATGGGTCTCGCCTGAACCGAGGGCATTTGCAGCGCGAGTAAGACCGCCAGCGCCGCCGCCGCAAAGCCCAACACTGCCGCGTAGCTGGAGTAGCGGGTGTGGTGGTTGCGGATCAACGGACCGACCAGACAATGGGCAAGTCCTTTCAGCAAGGGGTAGAGGAGTAGAAGCGCCAGGACTTGCTGAACGTCCTCGATTACCTGGGGGCTGACGCGGTGCAGGCGCAGTAGCACTTCGTGTCCGGACCCCGTCAGGGCGGCACCAGCCTGGACGGCCATGATGAGGCCGGACAGCATCAAGGTGGCCAACACCACCACCCAAAACGATTGCCTGCGTTCCACCAGCACCAGGCTCATCTGCTTGGTCTGGACCAGGGGACCGGTTAGGAACGAACTGATGGCCCAGGCCAGCCCGAAGGCGGCCAGCGACTGCACAGAGAATGGAAGCCGGGCCAGACCGGCTGCGATCCACTGGATGGAGACCTCCTGCACGAAGATCGTTATGATCAGCGGGGCCAGGAACAGGCTGAACCGCAGGTAGAGGTTGCGTCTGGTCATCAGGAAGTGGCAGGTGCGATTCGGAAGTGTTGGTCAGCCGGGTGCCCGTTTCCTGGGGGACTGTTATTGATCCTGCAGCCGGGGATGGCAGGCACGCGCGTGATGCAGGCCGGAAAGGGGTGGGACATGATTGAGGCTGTGCCGTTGACCAAATCGCCCGGCAGCCATTGGTTTGGCTACTACGACAAGTGGCAGTTTGACCGCTCAAGTACACGCATTCCGGGGCAGCGCAGTTCCTTTGATCTGCGCATGCCGAAAGCCGGTGATGAAATCGAAATTGGCCTCATCAATCTGGCGCAGGCGGGGATGCCTTGGCAGCGTCTTGGCAAAACGCAGGCATGGCATTGGCAGGCTGGTTGCATGCTCCAGTGGGTGCCTGGTTGTGGCGAACCGGAAATCTGCATTTGGAACGACATCCGGGACGGGAAGTTCATCAGCCGCGTGCTGAATCCGGATACCGGCGAAGCCCGGGAACTGCCGGCACCGGTGTTCACCCTCCATCCGGATGGAATCAGGGCCCTGACAATCGATTTTCACAGGCTAGAGGATATGCGGCCGGGCTATGGGTACTACGGCTCGTCGGATCCGAACTTCAAGGTGCTTGCGCCGACCAACGCCGGCATCTGGGTAATGGACCTTGAGGGAGGAGAACTGGAACTGGTCGTTTCGTTGGCCGAGATTGCCACCATTCCCTGGCCATGGGGCGATCTCTCCACGGCCAAGCACTATTTTAATGTCCTGATCTGCAATCCGGGCGGTACGCGCTTCCTGTTTTTGCACCGCTGGCGCTTTCCGGGACAAGGCTTTCAGACGCGGTTGGTGACCTGTGCCATGGACGGCTCCGACATTCGGATCGTGGACGACAGCGGGCACACCGCGCACTTGATCTGGAAGGATGACGAGACCATCCTGGCTTGGTCAAGGCCACGCGGACAGCCGGCAGGGTTCTGGCTGTTCCCGGACGGTGGCGGTGAACCCGAACCCATCGGTCAGGATCCGATGCCTCTCAACGGGCACTGCACCTACCTGCCGGGTGGCGAGTGGATCCTGAACGACACGTATCTGCAAGGCGAGGAACGGTTGCAGGATCTGTACCTGTATCATGTCGCGACTGGTGAGCGGCACGACCTTGGGCAGTTTGCGGCTGCATCCGGTTTTGACGGCGAACTTCGGTGCGATCTGCATCCCCGGTGCAGTCGGGATGGGCACAGGGTGGCGATTGACTCGTCCCATGCAGGAAACGGACGCCAGATGTACCTGCTGGATGTCTCGGCGGTGGTCGGTTGAGCGGTGTCGGGATAGCTGTTCTGGCCCGACTCAAGCAGTGCCTGTCCCGAAACCTGGCGAATGTGGATTACCCTGTAGTGGTTCCGTCTGCATTGAGTAGTGAGAGCAACATTGTCCACCGGACAGGCCCAAGAAGTGCCGAGGTATAACAATGCCGGTTCCCGATGTACCGTCTCTTCTGTTGTCGGTCCTCAAGACATTCGCCGATGGAAAAGTGCTGCGTTATGTCGATACGAGGAATAGATTGATCGAGTCCCTGAACCTCACCAGGGACGATACGCAGGAGATGGAGCCGACTGGCCGTTACACGAAGCTACAACACCACTCGTATTGGGCTACGCAGCACCTCTTGCGGGCAAGGCTTGTGACGGCCGTACGGCGCAGTGCCTTTCAGTTGACGGAGGAAGGGAAACGGCTTTTGGAGGATCCGCCACCTAGCCTCGATCTGGATTACGTACAGAACTTCCCTGCCTACCAACAATGGCAGCACAACAGCAAGGCTTCGGTCAACTCGGACGGTTCACCCTCGGCAAATGCCGACCCGGATGCAATGCCGGAGGAATCGGTGCGGAGGGCCTTCCAGCGTCTGGAAGATGAATTGCAGGCAGACATTCTGGCTCGCATGCAAGAGGCGTCCCCGAAATTCTTGGAGCAGGTCGTCGTTGATTTGCTAATTGCCATGGGCTATGGCGGTGGTGATGCTGTTAGGGGCACTGTGACCGGGCGTTGGGGGGACGGTGGAATCGACGGCACCATCAAGGAGGATGCGCTTGGCTTGGACGAAGTCTATGTACAAGCCAAGAGATATACCGAAGGCAACACCGTTGGCGAAAGCGACGTACGCAATTTTGTGGGTGCCATTGATGGGGCAAACACGACCAAGGGAGTGTTCGTGACAACTGCCGACTTCACGAAGTCCGCCAGGGACTACGTGAAACGGAGTTCTAAGCGTATCATCCTGATCAATGGCACGGAACTGGCCCGTCTGATGGTCCAATACGGTGTCGGAGTCCGGACCCGAAAAACCTACCAACTGCAGCGGGTTGACGAAGACTATTTCGAGGCAGGGTTAGTGTAGCCACTGGATTTATCCAGTACCCGGTCTTTGCACTCCGTTTGTCCCCTACAGCAAACACAGAGGGCAACCAGTAAGAAGTCCGCAGCGAGATCGAGGGCTGTGCCCGCGCTATCGTCGGCTACCGGCAGGCGCGCAACGCTGCCGCCGGCACTGCGAGCAACTGTTCCAAGGCCATCCGGGTTCGTTGTACTGTTGGCCACTTCGCCAGACACATGCACCATGGCTTCGTTCAAGGCGGCCTTGTCCCGTTCGTTCGATGGTCATCGAATCCTGTTCCCGTCGTTGCGCATGGTGGTAGTGCCTTCTGCATGATCACCGCTGCGCGCGCGTGGTGCTTCCGGAGATGGTTCCCGGATCTTGTCGGAGATCTTCGAGAGCGTATTGTGGGGCCATCTTTCTGGCTCGGGAGTATTCCCTCATTTCCCACAGGGATGCGCCGGCATCGTGGGCTGCCCGTGCCAGCGTGAGTTTCCCGTCTCCGTACTGCCGTGCGTAATACTCAAGCTTCCACTTGCGGACCGCCTTGGCGAGCAGTCGGCGCGCTATGCTGGAACGGTCGATCTGCTCGATCTCTTCGATGAGTTCCAGGTCGCGCACCAACTCAAGGGGAGCCGCGCGCCCAGCATCTGGCCTTTGTTCTTGTCTTTGTCTCGCGCATGGTTCTCAGGATTCCGGTGACGGTAGTTGGAGACCGGCCGGCCCTCCTTTGCCGAACCAGAGGCTCTACGCGAGGGCAGCGGACAGCGCGGCCAACCGCGCAGTGGTGGACGGCGTGGTCCGGCAGCAGCCGCCAATCAGGAGCGTTCCCCGTTGGGCCCAGTCCATAGCACATGCTGTGTAGGCGTCATCGTCTAGGCCCGTGCTGGTGTCCCAGCTACGGCGTCCTGAAATCCAGGTGTCGCCCCGGTTGGCATAAACAACTTGGACCGACGCGCTATCGGTGTCACGGACCGATGTCATCAGGCATCCAACCAGATGCGGGTGAAGACAGTTGACCCCAGTCAGAACATGAGGGAAGTCCGCGGCCATGGCTAGGCAGTCAGCCACCGGTTCGCCGTGGGATACGTGCAGCGCGTCGCGGCAGGTAAACGAGATCCAGCACGGCAGGTGTGGATAGGTACCCAGCAGGTCCAGTAGCACTTCGCCTTCCGCCAGGCTGGGAATGGACTCGCAGGCCAGGATGTTGGCTCCGGCTTCGGCCAACACCGCCATCCGTTCCTCATGGAATGCTCGCAGGGCTGCCTTGTCCTGGGTGTAGGCTCCGGTGTACTCGGATCCGTCGGCCAGATGGGCACCGTACGGCCCCATCGAGGCAGCCACCAAGGGTGGCTTTACATCACAGGACTGTACACATCGCGTGCCGGCCTGTTGTGCCAGTTGCACGGCCTTGGCCAGGACTGCACAACTCGCGGAGACTGACAGGCCGGCTGCGCCCAACCCGGGGAGTGAGGCCTGATATGTGGCAGTGGTCAGAATGTCTGCGCCGGCCAGCCCATAGGCCAGGTGGATATCCTCCATCAGTTCCGGATTGTCCAACAGCAGGCGTGCAGACCATAGCGGGTCGCCGTCGATCGCGCCCCCTCGCCGCTCGAGCTCGCTGGCCAGACCGCCGTCCAGGACCACGAATCTGCGTCCCGTCAGTACCCTCGCCCATGGCGTGCCGGTGGCCGGCCGACGGTCACAGTTCATCGAATGCGGGCACCCGCTCATTGTCCAAATCCCGTAGTACGCGGCTCCGCCGTACACCTGTGTTGGATCTCTAGGTTCGAACAGATCATGGCCTAAAATGGGCTGGAATTGACTCGGAATCCAAGGCGGTGTTACTCTGAATCACTCAGTATGGCCCACTAGCTCAATTTGGCAGAGCAAGTGACTCTTAATCACTGGGTTCGGGGTTCGAGTCCCTGGTGGGTCATTCTCCCCTTCTTCCTCCGGGCGGCCACGCGCCCGCGGGAAACTCTTCCAGGCAGACAATCGAATATGACCATGGCAATGCTGCGCGCCGAGCGGGCGACAGGAAGTTTCGGCTGATGTTGCCGGATGACTGTCCGCGTCCCAGATTCCGGAGTGTTTCCCTCTACAACGACGCTCTGGGCAAGCTCTCCTTCTGGCGACCGACGGAGTGGCACCTGGAGGAGGACTCGGGGCCGGCGCCCGCGGTCACCCTGTGGCCCCGCCCGGACGATCCCCTGACCATGATCAGGGTGGAGGTGCGGGATTTGCTGCAGCCGCTGGCCGACGGCGAGGAGCAGGTCCTGCTGGACGGCATCCGCGAAGGCCTGGTGTCGCTCGACGACTGTCAGGTGCTGACTTGGCGTCAGTTGGAGGAGGATGAAATCGGGGACTGGGGCGTTGAGTATCTGTGCCGGCTGCGTCTGGACGATTCCCTGTGTGAGCGGCAAGCCCGCATGTTCATCTGCGGCCAGGACTTCTACACCGTAACCTTCCAGGGCTCGTCCCATACGCAGTTCGAGTACTGGAAGGGCATGTTCGAGTTCGTGATGCTGACCGTGGCCGCCGTCAATTTCTCGGTACCCGACTGGTTTGTCGACCAGACCGCAGCGGACGGGGAGACGATTGTGTAGCCGGCTGGGAGGTTATTCAAGCCGGTTTTGGTGTCGATGCGATTTTGGAGTTTGTGATGGCTGATTGGACAAGAATGGAGCGGCGTGCCTTTCTCAAGGGCACCGCCATGGCTTCGGCGGCGGTGGTCGTCACCGCCTGTTCAAGAGCCAGATCGAGAGCCGAACCGGATGTGCCGGATACCATGTCCATGGAAGATGCCCCCGCCGTTGGCATGGGCAGCCGGTTTGGCGAAGCGCCGATGCTGGCGGAGAGGGTCGCGGCTGGTGAACTGCCCCCGGTTGAGGAACGCCTGCCACCCAATCCGGAGGTGATTGTGCCCAGGGACGCGGTTGGCGAATATGGCGGTCAGTCCGTGGTGGCCATTGGCAACGCCAACCATCTCTTCGGCGATCCCCAGGCCGTGATGGGAACCGAGCTTATCCTGCGCATCGACGAGGACTTCAGTAGCATCCGCGGCGGTTTGGCCGAAAGCTGGGAGTTCAGCGACGGTGGCAAGACTCAGGTGCTGCACCTGCGCCAGGGCCTCAAGTGGTCGAACGGCGATCCCTTCACTGCGGATGATTTCATCTTCGCCTGGAAGGATCTTTGGAACAACGCGGAATTCGCCCCCGGCGGTCCGCCCGGCACGTGGAGCACCGGTTTCGGTGTCGAGCGCAAGCACCTGATCATGGAGAAGGTGGACGAATACACGATCCGCCTGATCTTTGATCGGCCCTATCCTCTCATCATCCTGCACCAGACGTTCTATGCCGGAGCGCAGGGCGGGTTGTGGCAGCCATCCAACTACGCCAAGCAGTTCCACCCGAAGTACGCCGACAGGAACGACTTGGCCAAGATGGTTGAGGACGCCGGCTTCAAGACCTGGGATCAACTGTTGCGCGACCGTTGCCGGGTCGGCTCCACCATTCCGGCCCAGGTCGGCCTGCCGGGCATGACCGCGTTCATCCGCGTCGACGATGCACCCGACCACCACACCTACGAACGGAATCCGTACTACTGGAAGGTGGACACGGAAGGCAACCAGCTTCCGTACATTGATTCAACGCTGATCCACATCATCAGCGACCACGAGGTCTCGCTGGCCAGGCTGATTGCCGGCGAACTGACCTTCTCCGGGCGGCAGGCCCAGCTCAAGGACATGGGGCTGTACGGGCAGAACATCGACTCGGCCGGCATCAAGATCAAGATGTGGAGTTCCACGTTCCCCGGCAAGATCGTGATCGTGCCCAACCACACGGCAAAGGACGCCAACCTCCGGACCTTCTTCCAGAACAAGGACGTGCGCCACGCCCTGTCCGTGGCCCTGGACCGGAGCGACATCAACAACACCGTCTACTTCGGCCTGGGCGAACCGCGCCAGTGGGCGGTCTGGCCCAGCTCCAAGTACTACCGGGAAGGGGACGAGAGCCATTGGGCGCAGCACGATCCGGACATGGCCAACCAGTTGCTGGACGCGGCCGGATACGACCAGCGGGATGGAGACAGCTACCGTCTCCATCCAGATGGTTCCCGGGTTTCGTGGCTTTGCCAGCTGGACACCGAACAGGCCGATGTGGTCAGTGTCTTCGAGCTGGCTGCCGAACAGTGGCGGAATGTCGGCCTGGAAGCCATCCTCGAGCCGATCAACCGGTCTCTGCTCAACGAGCTCGTGGCCGCCAACGATGTCGAGATGTCCGGCTGGGAAGGCGACATCTCGGACATCACCTGGGTCTGGACCTCGCGCCTGAACCATCCCAGCCACGGCAACGTGCGCTGGGGCCGGGCTTGGCAGTTGTGGTTCAACGGCGACACGGACAACGAACTCGCCGAGGAACCGCCCGAAGAGGTCAAGTATGTGGATGCCCGGTGGCAGGACATGATCAACGCCCTGACCGACGAGGAGCATGTGGCCATCGCCCGCGAGCTGTGGGACTGGTTCTACGACTACCTGCCTGGCTTCGGCACGGTCGGCATTCCCAAGCCGGTCGTGATGAAGCAGAACTTCACCAACTTCCCCGACGACGGTGTCTGGGGCTTCAGCGTCATTCGTGCAGTCCCGGTCAACCCGGAACAGTTTTTCTTCAAGAGTTGAGTTGGCAGGCACAGACCGGCCGCACGCGCATCGTGTTGGAGGGCGATGTGGCCGACCCGGCCTGTCTGCCATCCGGCGGCCGTTTCCATCTCCGGTGCCGCTATGCCGTCGAGAGGTGTGCGCAGGAAGAACCGGACCTGGTGGACATGGGGACGGCCATCTGGTGCGCTGTCTGCGCACAGCGGAGTTGGATCTGGCCGGAGCGTTGAATTGACCGTCGGCCACGATGCTGGTATATTCCGCGCTCAATTTTTTGCGGAACACCCTTGAATCAGTGAAGGGCCGTCCCGTACGCTCCTCAACAGACAGAAAAAATGGCCGACACCGATAACACCGCAGCGCGCCCGGATACCGAAGCCGCAGTCGACACAGCTACCCCCAAGGCCAAACCGAAGGCAGCCCGGAAACGGACCGCGGGGTCCCGCACGCGCCGCGCCGCCAAGGGTACCGGGACTAAAGCCAAGGCCAAGGTGTCGTCCAGGAAGTCTTCCGCGTCCGGCGGAAAGGCCAAGGATGGGGCCAAGAAGAGAGCGTCCGTCGCCAAAACCAGGGCGAAGTCGGTCAAGGCCAAGGCTTCGGCCAAGAATTCTGCTTCCGTAGCCACTGGGCAACCGGTCGTGCGCAAGCTCACCAAGGCGCAGAACCGCAAGACCCTGCGGGCGGAGTTGGAACGGGTTCAGTCCGAACTCGCCGACCTGCGCTCCACCTTCGATGGCGAAGTGGACATTGATCCCGAGGAAGGCGACGTCGAGGTGGCCGAGCGCACCAAGAACATCTCGTTAATTCAGATGCTCGAAACCCGCGAGCGCCAGTTCCTGGATGCGCTGCAATCGGTGGAGTCCGGCGAATACGGCAAGTGCAAGCGGTGCCGGGAGGACATCAACCCGGAACGCCTCCAGGCCATTCCGGATGCCAAGTACTGCATCCGCTGCCAGGAGTTGGTGGAACGATCCCCCGCCCGTCTGTTCTGAACCTCCCCCAGGTTGCCGGACCGACAATTCACCCAATGCGCATGGCGGTTCGTCTCTCCAGCCACCCGTTGGTTCAGCACAAGTTGACCTGCCTGCGGGACGTTGGCACACCGCCGCCGGTGTTCCGCCAGCTGGTGCAGGAAATTGCAATGATGCTGGCGGTTGAGGCAACCCGCGATCTGCCACTCGCATCGACGGTAGTGGCCACGCCGCTGACCATGATGTCCAACGCGTCGGTGTGCCGGACGCAAATCTCGCTGGTGCCCATTCTACGCGCAGGTCTGGGCATGCTGCCCGGCGCGTTGGCTCTTCTGCCTGATGCCAACACCTGGTTGATTGGCCTGGAACGGGATGAGGAATCCCTGGAACCCCGTGCGTACTACAAGAAGATCACGTCCCCCGAAACGACCGACCTGTGTCTGGTCCTGGATCCGATGTTGGCAACCGGCGGATCCCTGTGCGCGGCCCTGGCAACGCTGAAGGAGGCGGGGGTGCGGCACCTGCGCTATTTGGGTCTGGTGGCCGCGCCCGAGGGCATCGCGGCCGTGGAGCGGAGCCATCCCGACATGGATCTCCACATCGGTACCTTGGATGAGCGACTGACCGGGGATGCCGACGATCTGCCCAACGGCTATATCTGGCCGGGCCTGGGCGATGCCGGCGACCGCCAGTTCCGGACAGGGTAGGGGGTGTCTGGCCGCGGCTGGTCACACTTCGACTTCGTTACGCGGGGGCTGCCAGCACGCGATCGATGGCCTCCAGTTCGTCCGATGTGAACTCCAGGTTTCGGAGGGCTGCAACATTTTGGTGCAGTTGATCCGGGTGGCTGGCCCCGGTCAGGACCGAACAGACAACCGGTTGCCGCAGAACCCAGGCCAGCGCCATCTGGGCCAGGGACTGGCCGCGGCCGGCAGCGAGGGCGTTCAGGTCGCGCAGGACGGCCACGGTCTTGTCGGTGATTCGCTCCGGGGTCAGGGTGGAATGCGGATCGGCAGCCCGTGAATCGTTCGGGATGCCGTCCAGGTACTTGCTGGTCAGCATCCCCTGGCTGAGCGGCGAGAAGGCAATGCAGCCGATGCCTTCCTCGGTCATGGCATCGAACGCCCCGCCCGTTTCGTAGTCCCGGCGCAGCATGTTGTACGGAGGCTGGTGGATCAGGCAGGGGGTGCCCAGCTCCCGGAGAATGCGGGCGGCTTCCCGCGTGCGCTGCGCGTCGTAATTGGAAATGCCGGCATACAGGGCCCGGCCGCTGCGGACGGCGGTGTCCAGGGCGCCCATGGTCTCGGCCAGTGGGGTGTCGGGGTCCATGCGGTGACTGTAGAAGATGTCAACGTAGTCAAGTCCCATCCTGTGCAGGCTTTGGTCGAGACTGGCCAGCATGTACTTGCGTGAACCGAAATTGCCGTAGGGCCCAGGCCACATGTCATAGCCGGCCTTGGTGGAGATGATCAGTTCATCACGCCAGGGGCCCAAGTCTTGGGCCAGGATGCGGCCGAATGTTGTCTCCGCCGCGCCGGGGGGCGGGCCGTAGTTGTTGGCCAAGTCGAAGTGGGTGACGCCCAGGTCGAAGGCTGCATGCACAAGGCTGCGGGCATTTTCGTAGGAGTGGAACGTCCCAAAGTTGTTCCACAAGCCCAGCGAAACAACCGGCAGCAGCAGACCACTCCGGCCGCAACGCCGGTACTCCATGCTGTCGTAGCGATTGGAGGCGGGAGCGTAGTGCATGTGTGGAGGATTTCCTGCTGGACGGGAATCGGGTTCGGCAATGCAGGGCGGTGGTCAGTTCGGGCCGGTCTCCGGGTTGGGACGGACGGATAGGTGTGCCTGGCCGTCCGCATGGTAGCTGCTGCGGACGAGCGGACCGCTTTCGACCCAGCGAAAGCCGCGGCGTTCCCCTTCCGTCCGTAGGTCATTGAATTCGTCCGGGTGCACATACCGATCCACCGGCAGGTGGAACCGGCTGGGCTGCAGGTACTGGCCCATGGTCAAGACTTCAACTTCGTGGGCGCGCAGGTCGTCCATGACGGCCAGCACTTCCCGACGCGTCTCACCCAGGCCGAGCATCAGGCCGGACTTGGTCACCGCATGGTCGTCCAGTTGTTTGGCCCGGCGCAGCAGAACCAGGCTTTGTTTGTACTTGGCCTGGGGACGCACCGTCCGATACAGGCGAGGAACGGTCTCGATGTTGTGGTTGAGAATCTCCGGCTGGGCGGCCAGCACTTTGGCCAGGGCTGCGCGGCTGCCCTGGAAGTCCGGAATCAGCACCTCGACGGTGCAGCCCGGGACCAGGCTGCGGATCCAGTGGATGCTTTCGGCGAACACCCAGGCGCCACCGTCCGGCTGTTCGTCCCGGTTGACACTGGTCAGGACGGCATGGTTCAGCCCCATGGCCTGCACGCTTTCGGCCACGCGCCGCGGTTCGTCCGGATCCAGTTCGGCACCCCGACCGGTTTTGATCTTGCAGAACCCGCAGCTGCGCGTGCAGGTGTCGCCCATCAGCAGGAAGGTGGCTGTGCCCCGCGTCCAGCATTCGGCGAGGTTGGGGCAAAGGGCCTCCTCGCACACGGTGTGCAGCGACTGGCCGCGAAACAGGTTGCGCAATTCCCTCACCTTTGGGCTGTCGGCGGGACGCACCCTCAGCCAGGAAGGCCTGCGCCCGCGCGTCAGGTTGCCTAAAGCGGCAGGTCTTGCCTCAAGGGCGATGGCCTGGCTGGTGGGAGACTTGGTGGACAGGGTCATGCGGTTTTGACAACGCCGCGGTCGGAGCGCACCAGGCGTAGGGCCGCCGTGCAGGTACCCAGCAACAGCCAGTACAGGGCGGACATGTGAGGATACAGCAGGTTGATGTAGAAGTGGTCGAAGATGCCGGTCATGACTAGGCCAACGACTGTGCCTGCCAATCCCAGCACCCAGGGTTCCAGCGGATGTCCGCGCCAATCGGTACCTGCAAAGAGCAGCAGCGGTGACAGCAGGATTCCGCAGAATAGCAGCAGGGCCGGAACTCCCATCATCGAGGCTACGGCCAGATAGACCATGGACACGCCCATCTCCAGGTCCACGCCGGGAGGGCCGAAGAAGCCAACGCCGGTCCAGGGCCACTCCCGCACGATTTCCAGGGCATTGGCGTACTCAGTCAGGCGCATGCGCGTGGCCAGGTCCTGGCCCATCAGCCCCTCCGCCAGGCGCCGGACATAACCTTGTGTCTGGGGCAGCAGGACCAGCAGCAGGGCGAGTGCTCCTCCCGTCGGCAGTAGGATGCGGTGGCGGAACACCGCCAGGAATAGCCCGATGGTCCCGATGGCCAGGAGGGCATTGCGGCTGTAGGTAAGGTAGGTTGCGGCTGCCACCACGGCCAGGGCCAGACCGGCCGCGATTTGAACCGTGGGCGACTGCCACCGGAAGAGAAAAGGCAGCAGGACTGCGGCGGTCAGCACGCACCCTGCACCCAAGAGGTTCGGGTCCGTGGACAGGCCGATGGCCCGCATGGCTTCCAACGGGTTGTCGTTGATGAAACGCAGGGCCTCGCTTCCCTTGGGATAGTCGAATACGGCTAGGCCACCCAGGATATCCGCGGCAATCGGCCTGGGCACAAAGTAAAGGAAGAGCGCAGCCAGGGCTGCGACGGTGCCGCCAATGGCCAGCGTGGTCACCATGATGCGGATGCGACGGGTGGTGGTCAGGGTCGTCAGCGCCACCGGAAACAGCATCAGGCCCATCAAGTATTCGGCGGTCTTGCGGACTTCAAACGCGGACGGCGTCTCGAAGTTGAAGCCCCAGAATACGGCAGCCGTGTACAGGAGCGCGAACAACAGGACCGGAGCCACGCTGAACAGGTGGATGGGCTCCAGTTCCCCCCGGATACCGGCCACCGCCCAGCGCACCAACACAAGGCCCATGGCGATATTGAGGAGCGACGGTTTGAGGCCGAAGTCCACCGGCAGTACGGCGAAGGGCAGGAGGACGGCGGTGAGCACCACGGCCGAGAGTCCGCAGTCGGGCCAGCGCAGGGATGCCGCCAGCACGGCACCGGCCGCAACCAGTACCACAACGGCCGTGGCGTGGCCAGCCACAGCCAAGCCAGTCGCGAGCAGAGCCGCCGCGCCGACGACTGCCGAGGAGGCCACCGGCACCCATCGATCCTTCATTGGTGGACTATCCGCGGTATGGGTCGAGAAGGGGAAAACCCGGAGATTCAGCACAGGCATGGACTTCCGGCGCAAGGTGTTCCTGTCACTGATGACGCCACTGAGAAACGCGGGATGTTCCGTCTGCCGGTTGTGCACAAACATCGGCCGACCCGCGCCGGATCGGACAGATTGGCATGCTTCATGGCGCGGGAGGGTCGCACGGAGGGAATTGAGTCGATCCCCATATTAGCGAAGCACGAAACCGCTCACCGGCGAGGTTCGCCTGGACAGGCGCAATGTTCTTGTTCTCTGATTTCTGTAGTAACATTAATCATGCGGCTCGAGTGCGACGAGGAGAAGCGCGCGAGGACGATCGAGGTCCGAGGACTGGACGTGACACGGGTGGCGGATGTCCTGCGGGACGCGACGTTGACCGTCGAGGACGATCGGCAAGACTATGGCGAGATTCGCGTCATTACCATAGGCTTTCTGGACGACGCCATGGTGGTACTTGTCTGGACGCCTCGCGACAACGCGTACAGAATCATCGGCATGAGGAAAGCCAATGACCGAGAACGAAAGCTCTATGGAACGAGATTTTGATCCCGACACGGCACCCGATCTCTCAACGGGCGGTTGGCCGGAAAGGTTGGCCAAGGCACCCCTACGGCGGGGCCGTCCCCCGAAAGCGCGGCCCAAAGTGTCTACCACCATCCGGTTGTCGCAGGATGTTATTGACCACTTTCGGGCTGGCGGACGCGGGTGGCAGACTCGGATAGACCAAGCCCTGCAAGACTGGATCAAGCAGCAGCACGACATGGCATGAGTCGACCTTGCAGCGAGGTGTTGTGGTAGCTGGGAGCCGTAGGCAAGCACGTCTCCACGCTGCCTCCGGTCCGACCCAATGTGCAGGGCTTTCGACAAGCGATCCGGGCAAACCCCCGTCGCATCGCCTTGACTTGGCAATGCGACGAGGTAGAACCAAGCAGTCGGCCGAAACTGTCAGCTTGGCCTCGAGTTGTGGAAACCAACAGGACCCGCGTCCATCAACCGAGCGCGAGTTGCCGTGTACCGGGTACTGTCAAGACAAATGGAATGGATGGACATGCAGGACGAAACAACTGCGGCACCCAGGCCCGACACCCTCAACGCGCAGGTGGGGGTCCTGGTTCGGCGGGAGATTGAAGCCCGCATTCTGGGCCCCATGATTGATGCGTTCGCGGATGCCTTCGGGCGGGAAAGGGTTCTGGAGATCGTCCGCTCCACGATCGTGGAGATTGCACGCAGCCAAGGCCGCACCATGCGGATGTCCGGCAACGGCAACGATCTGGAGGCTTTTGCCGGAACCATGGAAGCCTGGAAGCGCGGTGGAGCCTTGGAGACCGATACGCTGGTCGACTCCGGGGATGCGTTTGATTTTGACGTGACCCGTTGCCGCTATGCGGAGATGTACCGCGCCATCGGCATGGAGGAACTCGGATCCATCCTGTCGTGTGCACGCGACTATGCTCTGATCGAGGGATTCAACGAATCCGTGGATCTGACGCGGACCCAGACCATCATGGAAGGTGCTACCCATTGCGACTTCAGGTACCGTCTGCGCGCGCCGGTGGACCTGGAGCAGACATGAGACCTGGACGGCTCAATATGGGCTTGCACTGGCTGGCAACCATTCAGGCCGGAGTGCGGGAGGATGCCGGGACCTGCGGATCACTTCCCTCCGGCTCCCCGAACGGGTTCTCCGTCTGTCGGCGCCAAGTCTGCACGAACGCCACCATCTCGCGGTACCGGATGCGAGCGATACGGAGGGCCGGTTCGGTGTTCATGCTCTCGGCAGTCCTGGCGACGAATTCGAGCGTATAGGACTCGGCCAGTTCCAGGCGCTCCACCTGCGAAAGGTGCATGGCCCGCGCCGTACCCAGAATATGGGCCAGTTGCGGAACACCGAGTTTGGTGAGCTTGTCCGCGTCCCACAGGATCGCCGCCTCAAGGGGTTCCAGCGGACGGTCCCTCCGTCCCGATGAAAACCCCTCATGCAGGCGAATGGCAATGTCCACGGTTCCGATCTTGTGCTGCGGGAAGTCCGTTGCCTTCAGAACCTGTACGGCCTCGGCCGCCCCGCGTCGGCCGTGCTGGTCCTCCAGCTTGCGAATGTCGTGCAACCAGGCCGCGGCCACGCAGGCATCTTCGTCCGCACCCAACCGCCGGGCCAGCAGCCTTGCATTCTCGACCACGTCCTTGACGTGTTCCCAGCGGTACCGGTACGGCAATGGCGCATCGGCCGGCAGGTTCCAATCCAGCTCCTCTTCCTGGCGGGACCGCTTGTCCGCCAGGGCGCGGCAGAGGTTCTCCCAGCCCTGGCCGTCACGGCACGGCAGGGATGCGTCCCTGTAGCCCAACCCGGGGGCAGCCATCAGAGCTTGATGCCCTGGGCCCGCATGATTCCGCGCATGTAGCCCAAGGCATAGGCCATGCCCGCATGCCAAGGGGCTTCGCAGGTCATCTGTGGGGTGTGGTCCGGGATCAGGACACCATCGAAGTCGTTGGCCGCCAGGATGGTCACGATGCGCTCCATGTCCACGTCGCCCTCGTCCACGAACACCTCGTGGTACCGGGGCACCTTGCCCCGGACGTTGCGGAAGTGCACATAGCCGATTGCATCCTGTTGGCTGTACTGTTCGGTGAACGCATAAATGTCGCCCTCGGTCATTTCCGCCAACGAACCCACGCAGTATTCCAGCTTGTTGCTGGGGCTGGCGTGCAGGTCCAGTACGTCCTGGTACATCTGGGGCTGGTACACGAGGCGTGCGGTTCCGCGCAGCGTGGGCATCGGTGGGTCGTCGGGATGCAGGGCCAGGGCTACGCCGGCATCTTCCGCCACCGGCAGGACTTCCCCCAGAAACCGGTCCAGGCGCGACCACAATTCCTTGCGGCCAACTGGCGAAACCGTGCCGTTTGGAGCCTCCGGGTCGTAGGTCATGTTCCAGATGGTGCCGTTGGCAATGGGCGTCTCCCGTGGGCCGTCCGGCCCCAGGAAGCCGACCGACTCGGCACCACCGCGGGCCCAGGGACCTTCCACATGGCCCCAAACACCGGCAATGCTGAAGTTGTAGCCCATGATCGGAATGCCGACTTCTCCGAGATTGCGGACGATGGCCTGAATCGTTTCGATCTGTTCATCCCGTCTGGGACCGTCCAAGAGGATGTCGTACCAGTGGGCGGGACTGAAGTTCTCCAATGCCGCCAGTTCCAGGCCCTCGGCCTGAATGCTCTGCCGCAGGCCGGAGAGGGACTCGGCGGACCAGGGTCCAAGATCCGGATCGGCCCAGCCCCAGCCGTCGTCCTCCTGGGTGGGAATGCGCGGGCCGGCGCTGAAATAGTCGGTCAGATGGGCCACAATGTGGGTGGCGCCTGCTTGTCTGGCGAAACGGAAATTGTCCTTGTGCAGCATGTGTTGGTAAAGACCAAGGCCCAGTTTCATTGCAGAATGGCCACCTTAGTTTGTGTTCGGCGGGAGGCGCCGCGGGCAAGGCGGGAATTGTAGCGAGCGGGCTCTGCAACCGGCGCGAAGTCCTGTGTCCGCTGACAAGATCCCTGCAGAAGAAATTCACATTGCCTCCACATTTGGTTTCTAGACTGGCTGTCATGAGTTGGGTACCACGGCTGTCTCCGGAGCACATTCCGGGCCGCTGCGGACCCGCCCCATCCGATCCCATCGCAACAGGATGCAATTCATGGTTACCAAGTTGAAATCCCAAGCCGGCCGCTATCTGGGCCTGGCCTTCGCTTCGATTCTTGTCTTCACCCTCCTGATGCCGGGCGCGGCCCTGGCTCAGGAGCGGCAAGATATGGAACAGGAAACGTCCGTCAAGGATGCATTCCTGGCCGAAGCCCATGCCGCCGCTGCCAAACTCGGCGCCGAGTTCGGGCTGAGCGCCGACGACGCGGCCTCACTCGTCGACACAATCCTCTTCACCGCGCCGGATGCCGTACCGGGAGCCAATATGCGCCGGATAATGGCGGACCTGTCTGCGACCTACGGCCTTGAACCGCGGGAGCTCTTCGGTTTCCTGCAACTGTACGGTGCCGAACTCATGGCAATCGGCCAGGACTACGGTCTGATTCCCGCCCGCGGCGCACGCCCCGCATTCGGACCTCGGTCCGCTGATCTTGCCGGGAGCGGGCCGATTGGACCGCGTAGCCGGTGGCAGGTGGAAGGAAAGGAATGGCAATACGGACCTCGCGACCATGGGGAGATGCGCCCTGAACGCGGATCTGCCTACGGTCCAGGCACCGAACGGTCCGGCATGGCCCGCGCCGATGCAATGCGATACCGATTCCAGCAAATGCACGAGGAATTCCACCTGCGGGATGCTGGATATCGGTACGGCAAGGTGCATAACGGTCCAAACATGGACATGCGGGCGGCTGCGAAGCAGCTCCGCATGAACCCGAAGGTGTTGGCCTGGAAGGCCGAACAGGAATATGCACGGCACTATGCGGTCCAGGACAAGGCTGTCGCCAAGAGCTGGGATGGATCCGACCACAAGGACAACATGTTTGACAAGCGCGGCGGACCCGAGGGCTGGGGCCGGTATGGTGATATTGGTGCCGCCAAGGTCCGTTGGTACAAGAGCAAGGAAGCGGACAGCATCCATTTCAAGCGTGGTGGCGTTGAGGAAGGGGACCTGCCCGCCAAGGAACGTTTCATGCCTGAAGATGCCTGGCACGATGGTGACGGGTCTGGCCACAACTACGGCAAGCCCGGCGACGCGGAGACCTGGGAACGGTTCGACAAGCGCGCACTGGTTTCTGGAAAAGCCAGACACGACATCGACACTTCGGACCGCATGCGGTTGGAACGAGCTCGCTCTGGCGAACATCCGGGCGGTCGCATGCGCGGTGGCCAGCCGGACTTCATGGATGAGTCTATCGAGTCCTTGGTTGGCGGTTTCGAGCCCGATATGATGGGTCTGGAGCACAACGTGGCGACCATGGTTCCGGTTGTGCTGGACGTGGTCGGATCCACCATCGTGGATTCACTGGCCGAATCGACCGGCGTACCGGAGGCGGAGATGGAGGTCATGGTTGTGCAGGCCCTCTTGGAGGGCCTGGATGCGGCCATGGACGAAGGCCTGATTACACAGGATGATGCTTTCGATATGCTGATGTTGCTGACCGCGGCGGGTGCCATGGAGCAGTAGACAGTCGGGTGCTTTATCGGAAGCACTCAAGATCCGGCCGCCATCTCCCGGCGGCCGGGTTGTGCCTTGATTAACAGGTGGATCCACCATGGCCCAACACCTACTTGTCGTCGACGACAACGATCAAGTCACAAACTTGCTCCGTCAGTATTTGCAGGCGCAGGGATACGCTGTCGATGTGGCCGGGGACGGCGTTGAAGCCTTGGAGCGAATCGCGGACCGGCTGCCGGACTTGATCCTGCTGGATGTGATGATGCCCCGCATGGATGGCTTCGAGTTCATGCAGGAGTTGTGCCGACAGCATGCCGTGCCGGTCATTTTCCTGACCGCGCGGTTGGACGAAGTCGACCTGCTGACCGGGTTTGGCTACGGGGCCGACGACTACCTGACCAAGCCGTTCAGCATGAGCGAGTTGGCCGCGCGGGTGCGCGCGGTACTCCGCCGCACACAGGATGTCCGGTCCCGGGACGAGGTGGTGCGCAGCGGCGACATTGAAGTGGATCGAGCCCGCTATGAGGTACGGGTCAAATCCCGGCCGGTGAACCTGACCCGTACGGAGTTCTCCCTGTTGGAGGCTCTGGTGGATGCCGGGGGCCGGGTGCTTTCCCGTCCCCAGCTGCTGGAGCACATGTTCGGCGATGCGCCCGGGATGGCCGACGGCTTCGAGCGCACGGTGGATGCCCACGTTAAGAATCTGAGGGCCAAGCTGGCCCGCGAGGCCGACGGTCAGGTCTTTGTTGAGACGGTGTACGGTGTCGGCTACCGCCTCCGGGAGGGTGGAGGACCGTAGACATGTCGCTCGGCAGCAAACTGAGCATCGCCTTTGTCGCGATTGCCGTCCTTGGCATTCTCGTGGCTGGCACCCTTGGCATTTGGAACACGGTCGAGTTCCACAATCACAAGGACTTCGAGGCGCAGGCCCTGCCGTTCCTCCTGGACGAGGTGTTGACCCATTACCAGGCCCATGACAAATCCTGGGAGGAGGCCGGCGAACTGCCCTTGCCAGGGTATGTGCTGCTGTTCGACAAGGACCAAAAGTGGTTGGGGAACGGCCGCCGCGGACCGGCGCAGAAGCTGCTTGGCCCCTTGCGCGGGTACGGTGTTCCCGCCCAGGCCATTGTCTTGGACGGTGAAGTGATCGGATTCCTGAAGGTGACTCGCCGGCCCAAGGAGTTGGGTGGGTGGGTCGAGGTCATGGTTTTCCAGGAGGATGCCGCCTTCCTTGAGGACGAGTTCAAAGCCTTGGAACGCCATCGGCGGGAACGTTGGCCGATACCTTTCTGGGGCTTTGGCGCCATCCTGTTGGCAGCCGGCGTGTCCGGCGTGTTCGTCAGCCGGCGGATTGTCAGGCCGCTACACGAGTTGACGGACGCCACCGCCCGCGTGGCGTCCGGCGAACTGGACCATCGGGTTCCCGTGCGGTCGCAGGACGAATTGGGCATGCTGGCGGAGTCGTTCAATTCCATGAGCGGGAAACTGGCCGAGTCGGAGCAACTTAAGCGGCAGATGACTCAGGACGTGGTGCACGAGTTGGCACAGCCGATCGTGGTCATCCGCGGGTTGGCCGAAGCCATGCGCGAGGGGGCC
This sequence comes from Caldilineales bacterium, assembly GCA_012271135.1. Classification (GTDB taxonomy): domain Bacteria; phylum Chloroflexota; class Anaerolineae; order Caldilineales; family Caldilineaceae; genus Bin34. The sequence goes on from JAAXGZ010000116.1 coordinate 48,830, forward strand.
ATCCCGGCCACGAACGAGAACTTGGACACGATCTTCCAGGAGGCCGGTCGCATGGAAGGGCTGGTACGGAGCCTGCACGTCCTGGAACAGTTGGATTCGGGACGCCTGCAGCTGTCCTGGGAGCCCCTGGCACCGGCGCAGCTAGTGGAGCGCCTGATGCGCATGTACGCCGGGCAGGCGCAGGGGACGGGCATTTCCCTGACCGCGCGTGTCGAACCAAACCTGCCTGTGCTCAATGTCGATGGAGAGCGTTTGATCCAAGTGCTGGGCAACATTGTGGTCAATGCCCTGACCCATGCCCCGGCCAACAGCGAAATCGAGATTCAGGTCCGGACCGTCCCGGACGGAGGCATCGAGTTGTCCGTGACGGACGGCGGACCGGGAGTGAAGGAAGAGGACCTGACCCGGATCTTCGAGCGGTTCTACCGGGCGGACAAGGCGCGCACGCAGACGGACGGCAACGGTTCGGGCATTGGCCTTGCCATCGTACGTTCGCTGGTCGAGGCCCATGGCGGCAGGGTCTTCGCGGCCAACGTCGAACCAACCGGGCTTCGAGTAACTGTTTGGTTGCCGCCGCCACCCCGGCCGCCCTCGGCTGGCCGAGCCGAAGGGAATTGACAAAGTGCCAATACAACCCCCGATTCACGGCTGCTGTTCTCATGTATAATCGGTGTCAGGAACTCAGTCGATTGACCGAATTCGCAATACAGAGGATAGGAGAGTTCAGGTGGTTACATTGACGGCAACTGCCGCGGAACGGCTGCAATCGGTCATGTCCGAGAAGGGCATGGATGAAAGTCACGGCCTGCGCGTGTTTGTCAAGGGCGGTGGTTGCGGAGGCATGCAGTACGGCATGACCTTCGATAAGACCACCCGGGACGGGGACGACATCACCGAACAGCACGGCATGAACGTGCTGGTGGATCAGACTAGCCTCTTCTACATCGACGGGGCCTCGATCGACTATCAGGATTCCCTGATGGGCGGCGGGTTCCACATCGAAAATCCGAATGCCGTCAGCTCCTGTGGCTGTGGCAGTAGTTTCCGCACGGCGGACAGCCATGCGGGCGCGGCCCAGGGCGGGGGATGCGGCCACGGCTGAGTCCGGTCCCATGGCCCGCGCGGCGTGCACCGAGAGTCATGTCTGATCCGGTGCGCGCCCGAATCTACACGGTGCGAGAAGCCCGCGCCGCCCTGCCGCGCGTGGCGGCCCTGATGGAGTTGGTCCAGGCCGCGCGTGGGGAAATCATGGAGTTGCGGCCCAAGGTGTGGCCGTTTCTCCGCCGCAGGATCGGCAACGGCGGCAACGCCTACATTACCGATTTGACCGAACAGTTTGCGCGCCTGGATGGTGCCGTGCGCCAAATCATGGCCATGGGCATCCTGGTCAAGGACGTCGACAAGGGAATTCTGGACTTCCTGGCCATGCGACACGGCCGGCGCGTGTACCTCTGCTGGCAGCACGGCGAGGAGACCATCGACTACTGGCATGACATTGATGCCGGGTTCGCGGGCCGGCAGCCGGTGATCGAGTCGGAATTCGACGACTTTGAGTGAATGACAGCCGGCCACCGGCAAAGGCAAAAGGCATCCCATGCCCAACCAGTTCAACGCGCCCGAGATCGGCGTGACCGAAGTTGATATGCGACGACAGAGAGGCGACAGCTTCCTGCTGGTGGATGTTCGCGAAACCGACGAACTGGAGGTGGCGGCCATCGCGGGGGCCACCCATGTGGCGCTGAGCGACCTGAGGGATCACGGCGAAGCCGCCATTCCGCAGGCAATGCAGGACAAGGACGTGGACTGCGTCCTGTTTTGCCACAAGGGCGTGCGCAGTGCCAAGGTCACTGCTTGGCTGATGGAGCGCGGCTACACCAACGTGCGTTCGATGGACGGCGGCATTGACGCCTGGTCCGTCCTGGTCGACGAGGAAGTGGACCGCTATTGATCAGGCCCGGCCGCGCGTCGAGTATCGGACGGGGTGATCCGCACCGTTGCCGCGGGGGCTTCACCTGCGGTCTCCGCAGTTCGAGGTGCGGTTTAGGTATTAGCACCGCCGCGGTAGCCATGTGGGCTGAGTGACCGACAACAGCAGCAGCTTGCCAGCGAGTTCGACGACTAACGGGGGCGCTGCGGAATGGCTGCCGCCGGGCGGGCTGTTCCCCTGTCAGTCGGGTGCCTGTTCCTCCATCAGGCCCGGAGGGATCCGATCCGGGTTGTCCAGCAGGGAGCCGAGTGCCTGCATGTTCTTCAGGTCCGAGGTGCGTTCCACGGTTTTGGGCGTCTCCAGCAGCTTGGGGATGTGCGACCAGTTCGCATCGTTGAGAATGAACGCGAAGGCCGATTCCCCGATCCGACCTTCGCCGATGTGTTCATGCCGGTCCACGTGGCTGCCCAGATCGCCCTTGCTGTCGTTGAAGTGCCAGCACCGCACAGCGTCAAGGCCCACGGTGGCGTCAATCTCGGCCATCAGGCGGTCGTATCCGTCCCGGGTGCGGATTTCGTATCCCGCGGCAAACAGGTGGCAGGTGTCAAGGCAGATGCCGGTGTTGGCTGCGTCGCACGTCAGAGACAGCAGGTCGGCCAGTTCGGCAAGGCTGCGTCCGATGACCGTGCCCTGGCCCGCCATAACCTCGAACAGCAGCCGCGTGGTCCGCAGATGAGGACGGCTGGCGTAGATTTCGTTGACAATGGCGGCTGCCCTGGCAACACCGGTCTCCGGGCCGTCGCCCATGTGGGCACCCGGGTGCAGGACGACATCCGTGATGCCGAGGGCCGCGGCCCGTTCCAGTTCGTCCGCCAGACCGGCCTTGCTCTTGGCTTGGATGTCCGGTTTGGGGCCGGCCAGGTTGATCAGGTAGCTGGCGTGGGAGACGGTCGGCAGCAAGGTCAAGCCCTGCCGGCGGTCCTGCCACTTTTGGATGTCGCCGGGATCCAACGGCTTGGATTTCCACTGACGGTTGCTCTTGGTGAACACCTGCAGCGCAGTCATGTGGAGATCGACGGCTCGGTCGATTGCCTTGTGCATGCCGCCTGCGGCGGACACGTGGGCGCCCATGAGGGCCGGTGTGGTTACGGAGTGGGGCATGTTGGTTCCGATGGGGGGCATGGAGGCTGCGGATGCTCGCGCTGGCGATAGACACGGTCCTTGAACCCGCCGTAGTGGGGGTGGTGGATCTGGCTGCTGAAAAAACCCGCAGCGAACGCATTTGGGAAGGCGGCCGACGCCACACAAGGGAGTTGGCCCTGATCGTCAGGGAGGTGTTGTCCGAAGCGGACACGGACTTGGAGACTCTGTCCCTGATTGCCGTGGCCCGCGGTCCAGGCAGTTACACGGGGGTTCGCACGGGGGTCAGTGTAGCAAAGGGCATCGCACTCGCCTTGGGTGGCAGTGTTCCCTTGTGCGGAGTGGCCACAACCTCAATCCTGTTGCACAAGGCGTATGCAACCGCACCCCGGAAACTAGGCACGACGCGCCTGCTGGCCGCGTTGCCGGCCGGCCGGAGCCGCTGGATTTGGGGCTGGCTGGATCCCGACCAACCGTGGCGGGAACTCGAGGTGCCCGATTTGGTGAACGGATCCCTGGCTCAACTGGTGCAGGCTGCCAACCGCGGGCCGGCCATGGACTGGCAGTCTTGGCTGTGTGCCGACCGGGACGCGGACCTTGAACACGGATTGGCCGGATTGCCCGGTCTGTGCTGGCCCGGCCGCAAGGAGCGCCTGCGCACATCCCTAACCTTGGCCCGCCTGGCCCGGGACCGGTTGGCAGCCAACCAACGGTCCGCTTCCGAATCCGTCGTCCCCATCTATTTTTCGTCGGCGGAGACGGTGGGAACATGAGTCCTGCATGGCCGCATTGACCTCGCGCGCACCGGGTTTCTGCCCACTGGGAGTCGAGGACTGGCAGGATGTGGAGGAATTGGAGGACACCTGCTTTCAACCACCCCTGAGCCGGGACCAAATCAAGTCCATGCTCAAGCCTGCCTCCATGTACGTCTGGTACGGGCTGCGAACGGGGCCGGCAGGATGGGGAGCCCTGCCGCCCGGCAAGGTGGCAGCGTATGTTTGCTCCGTCATGCCGGCCGACGTGGCACAGATAGTACGGTTCGGCTGCCTGCCGTCCGTGCGGAGGCAGGGGCTGGGTAGTCTTCTGATGCTCAACTTTCTGCAGGTGGCAACCATCAACTTGATGAGGGTGGTCCAACTGGAGGTGAAACCGGGCAATCGGCAGGCTGTGCACATGTATGAGAACCTGGGATTCGAACGGATAGGGTGCCGACCGCGCTACTATGAGAACGGCGAGGCAGCCCTGCTGTACAACCTCCTTGACTTGCAGACCCCTGTCGTACAGGCACGGCTGGCTGCGTGCCTTGACCAAACTCGGGCGCGGTTTGTCAATTCGATTGGTACAGGTGGAAAAAATCATGGCCGATAGCAATCCAACCGAAACCCTGCAGGAGCTCGCGGCCGGCATCCGGGTCTGCGAAGCCTGCCGACTGTGTGCCGGACGGCTGCAGGCGGTACCGGGAGAGGGCAATTCCCGGGCATCAATCATGTTCGTTGGCGAAGGCCCCGGCGCCGTCGAGGATGAACAGGGCAGGCCGTTTGTCGGCCGGAGCGGTCAGCTCCTGACCGAAATGTTGACCGAAGCCGGGATACCCAGATCCGACGTGTTCATCACCAATGTGGTCAAGTGCCGCCCGCCGGGGAACAGGGATCCACTGCCCGAGGAAATCCAGGCCTGCCGCCATTGGCTGGATCGCCAGATAGAGGCCATCAATCCAAGTCTCATCGTGACCCTCGGCCGCATCAGCATGAGTCGCTGGTTCCCGGGCGGCCGCATCACGCGCATCCAGGGACAGGTAAGGAACATCGGCGGGGGCCGGCGGGCCATGCCTCTGTTTCATCCGGCGGCCGTCCTGCGTAACTGGGGCCTGCGTTCCGAATACGCCGGTATGTTTGCCCGATTGGCCCGGTTGGCAAACGAGCCGCGTCCGGATCCGGCGCCCGCCGAGGACGACCTGTCGCAGGGAACATTGTTCGATCTCTGAGGCTCGACGCGGCGAACGCGCCGATATCTCCCGATGCCGCCCGCACAAACCAACGCAGTCAACACAGCAATCAAGACAAGGCAAACCATGGAAGTCAACGACAAGGCCCCCGCGGACGCGGGGGACATGATCAGGGACATCGCGCACAACATTCTGCGCGTGACGCCGCTGGGCGGTCTGGGCGATATCGGCAAGAACATGATGGTCGTCGAGTATGACGAGGATATGGTCCTGATCGACGCCGGAAGCATGTTTCCCGTCGAGGAGACGCCGGGCATCCGGCTGATGATTCCGGACCTGGCCTACGTCCTGGACAATCGCGAGCGACTGCGTGCCATTCTGCTCACCCACGGGCACGAGGATCACATCGGGGCCCTTCC